>QMOL01000141.1 GCA_003648225.1 Chlamydiota bacterium | reverse complement strand
CATGCTTCGAACTTCTCCACATGAACCTTTTGAAATATCTAAAAAACGCGAAAATTCTTTCGAACTTTTTCGTTCGAATCCTTCAGCAATATTATTCATTATAGAAATACCGGCAGTTTGAATCGGGATAACCTTCAAACCTATTTATCCTATAGCGTAATGTAAAATTTGTTCGCTTGTAACCTGTTTATTTTTGTTATCAAATTCACCTTTAATTTTGCCTTCGTGCAAAACAATAATTCTATCGCTTAAAGCGAGGACTTCCGGCATTTCCGATGAAACAAGAATGATAGATTTCCCCTGTTTAACAAGTTCATTAATAATCAAATAAATTTCCTGTTTGGCGCCGACGTCAATTCCGCGTGTCGGTTCGTCAAGCATCAGGATTTCCGCGTTTGAATACAGCCATTTAGCGAGCGCGACTTTTTGCTGATTTCCCCCGCTAAGATTTATGCATTTTTGATTAATGCCCGGAGTTTTTATAGACAAATTATCGATATATTTTTTCGCGATATTCTTTTCTACTGATTTCTTCAAAAAACCGAGTTCGGTTATAGAATCAAGCTTTGCCGCGGTGATATTTTCAGCAACGGAAAAATTCAAAACTAATCCTTCTTCTTTTCTGTCTTCATTCAAAAGAGCTATTCCATTTTCAATAGCATCAATCGGCGAATTGATATTTATTTCTTTATCATTCAGAAAAATTTTGCCGGAATCAATTTTATCCGCGCCGAATATCGCTCTTAAAAGTTCTGTTCTGCCGGCGCCAACAAGACCGGCAATACTTAACACTTCCCCTTTTTTAAGTACGAAATTAATGTTATCAAGTTTTCCCGCAATGAAAAGATTTTCAATTTTTAAAACGGGGGCTCCTTCTTCAGATGTTCTGTTTGGGAAAGCGTGGTCCATATCCCGACCAACCATTTTATTGATAATATCTTCGCGGGAAGTTTCTGATATATTCATCGTCTCAATCGCTTTCCCGTCGCGCAGAACAGTAACGCGGTCACTCAAGTCGAAAATTTCATCCATTTTATGGGAGATATAAATCACCGTAATATTTTTTGATTTCAATTCATGAATGATTTGATAAAGATTTTTAACTTCTTTTTCCGTAAGCGTTGCGGACGGTTCGTCCATGATAATAATTTTAGAATTGAAGGAAAGAGCTTTGGCTATTTCCACCATTTGCTTTTGACTGACACTTAACCTGCCGACTTCGTTTTTTGGATTCAATTTACAACCGATATGAGCGAGCAAATTGGCTGAATCTTCATATATTTCCTTCCACAATATTTTCCCGAATCTATTTTTTTTGAGTCGCCCAAGAAAAATATTTTCAGCGATGGAAAGCGAATTAACTAAATTCAATTCCTGAAAAATTATGCTCAGACCAAGTTGCTGCGCCTTGTGTGGAGACTTAACATCAACTTTTTTACCATCAAAAAATATTTCTCCTTCGTCCGCTTTGTAAACTCCATTGAGAACTTTCATAAGCGTGGACTTCCCGGCACCATTTTCTCCACACAAAGAATGCACCTCTCCCCTTTCAACAGAAAGGTTGACATTGTCAAGCGCAACCACTCCGGGAAAGCGCTTAGTAATATTTTTCATTTGGAGATGCATTATTATTTAATAAATGAATGATTTAGCGATTTAATGATTTGAAGTTGAAGATTCCAACCTCCCCACTCTTACCCCGCGCATGCCGGGGCAACCACTTTCCCGCTTATTTCTACCACGTTCCTTTGTAATTAGCCACATTTTTAATTGTAACATTTGTAATTGGCGGATGGAGCCATTTATCAACTTTTTCACCATTCAAGATTTTCACACAGGCATCAACAGCCATTTTTCCCTCCCATTCAGGCGGCTTGGAAACCGTGCTAACTAAATCGCCGGCACGAATTGCGTTGTATCCTTCAGTATTTCCGCTAATTGACGCAATAGGGATTTTTTTGTTTGCCGCTTTAAGAGCTTGAATAACTCCCATCGCAAGATTATCGTCATGCGCGTAAATTGCGTCGATTTTTTTATGTTTAGTTAAAAAATCTTCCATAACTTTTAAAGCATTAGCTCTATCCCAACCGGTATTTTGTTTGTCAATAATTTTGATGTTCGGATATTTTTTGATAACATCCTCAAATCCTTTTGTACGGTAAATCGCCGTGTGAGCTCCTGCTGCTCCTTCGACAATTACAACATTCCCCCCTTTAGGTTCAAGAATATCAACAATTGATTGAGCAGCAATAGCAGCTTCTTTTTCAGCGCTTGCACCAACAAAAGTTTCGACAATATCATCTACGGAAGCATCGTGCCGCGTGTTCAAAACGATTAGCGGAATCCCCGCTTTTTTTATCTTTTTCATCGATGGAATCGCGGCTTTTGAATTGCACGGTATCAGACAAATCGCGTCTACTTGTTGGGCAATCAATGCTTCAACCTGCCCCGCCTGAGTTTGGTCGTTCCACTGTGCATCAAGAACTTTAAGTTTTATATTTTGTTTTTTAGCTTCTTCTTTCGCGCCGGCAATAACGACTTTAAAATAAGGCGCTGCATATCCTGACACAGCGATGCCGATAACTTTTTTATCATCTTTTTTCCCGCATGCGGAGAATAGAAGAAGAGATAAAGATAGAATGATAATGTTGATTTTTTTCATTTTGATTTTTCCTTAGTGAATTGTTATTCGTTTGTCGCTTTACTTATTTTTTTGTCGATTACATTCGACAAAAAATGTTGATTGAAGTTACCGGTTTATTTTGTCCATTAATGTATCCAAAAATATTTTCCCCTACTTTGAAAAGTTTAACTTCTTTTCCATCAGCAATTAATTCTTTTGTATCAGCAGGGAACTGACCGAAACGCATCTCATTGATTTTAATTGGCAGCGCGGAAGTTAGTTTTAATCTGTAACCGTCATTTTCTTTTGTGTAACTCATATTTACAGTAGTTGATTCTCCGTCAGACAAAACAGGATAATCTTCCACTTCAATAGAATTCCACCCTTCCGGCAATCGAGGGATTATTTTCAATCCGGCTTCACTTTCCATATCGTCAATCCCCAATAAAAGTCTTCCGCATTTAACAATTTCCGCCTGCTGAATAGAATTCCCGAGGTCACCGTTCCTGAACCAAAATCTTCCTGACGGGTGGCAAATTACGCCTTCCGGCACA
Source organism: Chlamydiota bacterium (assembly GCA_003648225.1). Classification (GTDB taxonomy): domain Bacteria; phylum Auribacterota; class UBA3054; order UBA3054; family B51-G9; genus B51-G9. Next base: position 4,287 of record QMOL01000141.1, on the reverse strand, counting down.
ATGTAATTATGTTCTGTATGATGATAACAAAAAGCACCTGCTTTTTCAAGATAACCTGCCATATCTTTAGATTCATCAAGTAAAATCGCGGTTTGAGTAATAAACGCCTGACCATAACCCATTTGCCGCCCGGAAGCATAATTAAAGAAATCTTCTTTTTGCGCTTTATAAGTGTTCTCGCAAATTTTATATAGTTCAGGATTGATTTTGGCAAGATCATAACCAAAAACATCAGGCGAAAGCATAAGCGGAGCAAAACGCTTGTATTCATAAGTCCAACAATCATTCGCGTCATCAACGAAAATAGTTCCGTAGCGCGGGTGTTCGGTGGTGAAAGTTTTTATTATGCCCGCCCAAAGTTCATCGGCTTTTTGCGACCAACGTTCAGCTTCCTTTTTATGATTAGTTTGTTCGGCCACACGCGCCAATGCGCGCAAACCATAGCACGCCATTGTATTTGAGAAGAGGTCATATTCACCATATTTCTGAGTAGAAGCTTCTGTTTCGGAATGAAGGACACCGTTGAAGTGCGATTCTTTCGGGTTTTCCATTTGCCAGCAAATCCATTCAGCGGCATCATTAATTGTTTTCCAATTTTCTTTTAGCCACTCGGGAGAAAGACCACCGGTTCTTGCAACGTGATAAACGAAAAGCATCATTGTACCGTGCCCGTCATTTTCTTTTCCTGAAACACTTTCCCAAAGGTTGGAATTATTTAAAGTTGACGCGTTAGCAATACGTTTCCAGTTTGGCTGTTTATAACGCGTGCTTGGGTCGTAAAGATAAATTTCAAGAGCTTTATTTGCCGCGTTTGCCGCTCGGTCACGAGCGCCTCCGAACTGTGCTTCAATAACCGACCTGCCGACATCGCGAGTCCATATATGCGAATAATAACTTCCGGCGCCGTTTCTGAAAGTACCACAACCGACATAACTTCCAAATGTCGGCGCGTTTTTAGAAGAAGTGTGCATCATTCCGTCTTCATCGACTTTATTTTTCATAATGTCGTTGAGGTTGTACATATAAACATTGGCAAAAATATTCGCGGAACCGCAACCGTTAAATTTAACTTTTGGACCGGAATAATTTTCCGGTGAATCCGGAGCAAGTTTTTCCGGCAGCTCATCATCGAATTGATACAATCGGCGAGCGAGTTTGTCCATAGCCGGAAAATATTTTCTTTTAAGGTAAAAAGATTTATCGGTAGATTCCCAAGAGTTTGTTTTTAGATTATTCCCCGGTTTTAAGCCCGTAATTCCCGTAACACGAAATCCCATAACCTTTGAACTGTCAGGAACAAGCGAAATTTCTCTGACCGTTTTCCCGGAAAAATCAAGCGCGAAAATATATTTGAAATCTTTGCGTTCATCATTCGTCATTAATACAAGACTGTCTTCAAGTAACTTTGCCGCATTTGTGTCGGAAGCAAACGGTTCTGGATGATAACCGAAATAAGTAGTTAAAGTTTCTCCCGGTTTTAATGGATTGAGCAGCTCATAATTCCAAATATTAACGCCAAAAAGTAAAGGAAATATTTCCTGTGTGTTATCATCAAAAACTATGTTAATCTGACCAACTTTATCACCTATAAACAGACGCTTGGTATTGTCATACAATCGCTCCGCACTTCCCCACCATTCGGAGCATTCCGGTTTTTCGGCAGTCATACCGAGAAAGAAAAGTTTATCCGCCGGTTTTCCGACAACGTAAACACCCGCAGCAAGATTTTTATAAGCGTTACCTTCGGGTTGAACTTCAAAAGGGATTCCTTGAAAAGTAACGGTTTTCAGATTTTGCGCATCGATTTTTTTGACGAAGAAAAAGGATGTGTTGTTGGTTTTAGTTTCCGCATTCAAGATTATTACTCCGAGAATTAAGGTTATTAGAAATATTTTTTTCATGTTTTGTTTTTTTATAATTAGTGAAATTAATGTTTGCTTAAAGTTAATTTGTAGGTTAATGTACTTTACAATAATTTTTGTAGATAGTATAATAATAAATGTGAAACAATTCAATAATGATATTTACATTACTAACACAATATTTACACTGTAAAATGAATCACTTGGACTTTCCGTTCGGAAATTGTAACTGCGGACTAAACAATTGTATAAATCTTCCCGAAGGCAAGCCGCATATCCATTCTTTTGATGAGATAGCAATAATACTTGGTGGAACATCAGTCCACGTAGTTGGTAAAGAAGAATATCCGATAATGCGCGGCGATGTTTTTGTAATTCACGGCAATCAGGTTCATAGCAACAAAAAGTTAAAAAATCTTCATATTTTCAATATAGTCTATAAGCGGGATTTTTTTAAGGAAGTACAAAAAGAACTAAATGCTGTCCCGGGTTTTAACACATTATTTCTTCATGAACCCTGTTTCCGCAAATACCATAAATTTAAAGCGCGGCTTCATCTCAATCCACTTCAATTAAATACTGTTATTCGTTACATAGAGCTTATGCAAAAAGAATTTGAAAATAAGCCGTTGTCATACAGTAATGTTGTCGAATATTTATTTAAAACAATCGTAATAAACTTATGCCGTTATTATTCCGAAACAGAAATTCCGCTATCGAAATCATTAATAAAAGTAAGCAGAGCAATAGATTACATGGAAAAAAACTTCGCCGAAGATATTTCTCTGCAAACTCTTGCTAACGAAGCTGAAATGACCGTTGCAAGTTTTTTAAGAGCGTTTAAGAAAATAACCGATTGTACGCCTATTGATTATCTCATCAAATTACGAATAGGCATGGCAGTTAAAATGATGGATAAAAATCCCTCATCCCGTGTGATTGACATTTCAGTAAAAACAGGCTTTTGGAACAGTAGTTATTTTTCCAGAAAGTTCAGAACTGTAATTGGAATCACCCCAATTGAATACCTAAAAAAGCAACGGGGGATTAAGTAAGTTGTAGGAGTCCACGCTTTAGCGTGCAAAAAAAATTAAACATCCCAATCTTTCCCCATATCACTAACATCATACTCTCTCCATTTTTTTCGCTTCATCTCTTCCAACATCGTTCAAATAAAATTTAAAACTGGAAAAAGGGCAGTCACCCCATTTTTCTACATATCCATGTTTTAAAAGAAGTCTTTCCATGTAATTGTCCAAGTTTTTTCAAAATTACAAATACATCATCGGTTGTGTTCGTAACAAGCCGCTGTTATCAGGAAATAAGTTTTGTTTCCCTGGGTATGTGGTGGGGTATGCCACGGCTTCTTGTTTGCTTTTCTGTATTCGAGAAGCTCGATTTTTTCCCGGTTATTTAGCTTTCTCCATTCGTACATTTGTTTTTTACTTTTTTTCACGCTAAAGCGTGGACTCCTACAATTCATTTTTCAAAACTGCTTCCCTCTCATTCCAGTATTTTACGGAATCGGATACAAGTTTGTCGAGAGTATTCTTGTCCGGTTTGCCAAACATTGCCGGGTAAGGATCACCGCCGGGACCGAGTGGTTCCGGTGTTGCGAATCTTCTGCCTTCAGTATAGCCAATTACATATAACGCCATGATAATTGCGTCAATGTCCATTGAACCATCACCGAGCGCGCATCGGTTTGAATCGGCAAGATGAAGATTTACAAGCATATCTCCTGCATCAACAAGACTTTCAGCAATGTTTGCTTCGCCAACCTGCATGTGATAAACATCTCCGTTAATGTTAGCGATACCCGGATGATTTACAGCTTTAATGTATTCTTTAGCATCAGCAATAGAATTTACGAGAGAAACTTCTGCGGCGCGGATAGGTTCGATTGCAGCTTGAATACCTGCAGCTTCAAATTCCGGAGCGACAATCTGTAATGTTTCTACCGAGCGATCAAATTCACTGTCGTCATAAGCATTTGGTCTGCCAACAGCGCCTGGCACAACAAGAATATAAGAACCACCCACATCTTTACAAAGTTCAATTTGTCTTCTGATATAGTCGATGGCGTTTTGTCTTGAGATACCCGAATTACTTGAGAGATCATTTTCCGGACCGAACATTCCACAAACACCCGCCGCTTTCATATTGTATTTTTCCAGAATTTCGTTTACTTCTTTCGCGTTATAGCCAAGATCATCGCCGTATCTGTTTCCGTGAAGTTCAATCCATTCGACACCATTGCTGCTTAAGCGTTTAACGGATTCTTCAAGTGGTTCGATTCCGAAGCCCCAGTTACTCCAAGAGAGTTTAAGGTTTTGGTTTTTAAGGTTTGGATTTTCGGACAAAGTTTTTTTAAATTGTTGTACGAGTTTTTCTCTTTTAATTTCATAATTTTGTAATTTCATTT
>QMOL01000140.1 GCA_003648225.1 Chlamydiota bacterium | reverse complement strand
GATTATGGAGCATCCTTATTACGGCTCATTCGGCTATCATGTTTCAAACTTTTTTGCCGCGTCATCACGGTTCGGAACCCCGGACGAACTGAAGGAATTAGTTGATGCCGCACACGAAGCCGGTCTCGCGGTAATTATGGACATAGTTCATTCCCACGCCGTTAAAAATGAAATAGAGGGCCTGTCAAAATTCGACGGAACTTATTATCAATATTTCCATAAAGGACAGCGCGGACTCCACGATGCCTGGGACTCTCGGTGTTTTGATTACGGTAAGCCGGAAGTTCTTCATTTTCTTCTTTCAAACTGTAAGTTCTGGCTCGATGAATATAAACTCGACGGTTTCAGATTTGACGGTGTTACAAGTATGCTTTATCATCATCACGGCTTGGGTCCCGCTTTCGATTCTTACGAAAAATATTTTGACGGTTCGGTTGATGATGACGCTATCGCCTATCTTTCACTCGCGAACAAACTTATTCATTCGGTTAAACCGACGGCGATTACGATTGCCGAAGATGTAAGCGGAATGCCCGGACTTGCCGCGCCGCAAAAAGAACATGGAATTGGTTTTGATTATCGTCTCGCGATGGGTGTTCCTGACCACTGGTTTAATCTCATGACAAAGCTTTCCGATGAAGATTGGGATATGAGTACAACATGGCACGAACTCACAAACCGCCGCGCGGACGAAAAAGTCATTAGTTATGTTGAATGTCACGACCAGGCAATCGTCGGTGGCAAAACCGTTATTTTTCAATTGATCGACGCAGATATGTATTCCTCTATGAAAGTCGATACGGAAAGCTTAAAAGTTGACCGTGGAATAGCCCTTCATAAAATTATCCGGCTTGCAACTCTTGCATCCGCGGGACACGGCTATTTGAATTTTATTGGAAATGAGTTTGGACATCCCGAATGGGTGGACTTCCCTCGCGAGGGAAACAACTGGTCTCACCATTACGCGCGCCGGCAATGGAGTTTGCGTGACAACAAAGAATTAAAATATCATTTTCTTGCGGATTTTGACCGTGAGATTATTTCACTTGTAAGAAAAGAAGAAATAATTGAAAAGCGACAGCCGCGATTACTTAGAATTGACAACAATGACAAAATAATTTGTTTTGAGAGAAGCGGTTTTATTTTTATCTTTAATTTCCATCCATCCCATTCAGTCGTAGATTACGGAATTGAAGTGTTCCCCGGAAAATATTCTTTAGTACTTAACTCAGACGAAAAAAAATTCGGCGGATTCGAAAGAGTTAAAGTAGGGCAGCAGTATCAAACAACTCCTGTCATAGAAAACAAAACTTGTCGGAATATGCTTAAATTTTATCTTCCGTGCCGAACTGGAATGGTATTGAAAGCAATCGCACTTTAGCGAGAAATCTAAACTGCAAATTTCTCGGTTAGGAAAACAGCTTTTTTATTTTTACATTGCTCATTTTACTGTTGAATATTGAGTGTTTCTTTCTCCATCATTACGGCATCAAATTCATATTTACCTGATTTTATTTCAAATACAGTGTAATTATTTTCCATACCTGTAAATTTAATGTTTTTAACGCGTGAAATTTTTCTCCCGCTTTCTTTAACATCGGATTTATTTTTGGTTGGGAGATATACTTTAGCGGTTGTATTTACCGGAATTTCAACATTCAATTTGAATATTTTTTTGGATATTGACCAATTGGAAATAATTTTACCGTTTATAGAGTTATATTCACATTTAGCATTTTTAATATTTCCTCCCGGACAAGGTTTGATTATTAATTTTTTGAAAGCTGTGCTTTCCTGACGGATGCCGCCGATATTTTCGGCAATCCAAAGATAAACGGTACCATAAGCGTAATGTGCGTAGGAATTCATTTTCGCGTTACCAAAACCCTGTTCCGGAGTCCATCCGTTCCATCTTTCCCATATAGTAGTAGCGCCATTTTTAATAGAAAATCCCCACGAGGGATAAGTTTCGTTAAGTAATAATTTATAAGCGATATCATTTCTGTCAATTTTTTCGAGAACGATCATAATATCTTTAGTTCCAACGAAGCCTGTGGAAATATGATAATTTCTTTCTTTAATTTTTTCGACGAGATATTTAGCGGCAACTTTTTCGCCTTCTTTATTTAAAAGATTATAAGCAAGAGCGAGGATATAACAAGTTTGAGTATCGCCATAAATTCTGTAATATTGATTTACGAATTTTTTATTAAAAGCGAGTTTAATTTTGTCAAATAGATTTTTATATTTTTTTACATCTGATTTTTTCCCGAGTACATTTGCAATTCGTGACATTAAGTCCGCGCTATAAGCAAAATAAGCCATGTAGATAATGTCTTTAGGTGTATCTGCATTATGATTTAACCAATCACCATAGCAATGATATTTTTTGGGTGGAAGAAATTTTTTACCTGACAATTTTATGAGATAGTTAATGAAGCAGGTCATTGAATTATATTGTTTTTTCAAAACTTCTGTATCACCATAAACTTCGTACAAAATCCAAGGGCAAATGATTCCTGCCTCCGCCCAAGCCGGTCCACTACCCATTCCCATTATAGACGGGGCGGTCGCGGCATAATTTCCGCTTTTAAACTGGTTGATTTCAAGATCAACGAGCCATTTTTCAAAGAATTTCTGTACATCGGTGATCATTGCTGATGTGCGGATGTAAGCTTGTGCGTCACCTGTCCAACCGAGTCGTTCGTCTCTTTGCGGACAGTCCGTTGGAATGTCGATAAAATTCATTAATTGTGTATGATAAATATTGCTGAACAGTTTATTTATCATTTTGTTTGAGCAGGAAAATTGACCAACTCGCGGAATATCTGTGCTGAGTAGGCAGGCAGTAACATTTTCCGCTTTCGGTTTTTCCGAAACGCCGGTGATTTCAAGATACTGGAAGCCGTGAAATGTAAAATGCGGTTGATAAGTTTCGGTTCCTCCGCCTTTGCAGTAATAAATATCCGTTGCGTCAGCATATCTAAGGTTTTCGGTATAAAGCAAGCCATTATTGATCATTTCGGAATGTCTGAGTGTAATTTTTGTCCCGGTTTTTTCTTTAATTTTTATAGAAACAAAGCCGGCAATATTTTGATTAAAATTACAAATATACACACCCGGTTTGGGTTCCGTAATTTCTACCGGTTTGTATTTGTGAATAATTCTAACCGGAGGGATTGGTCGCGCTTCAATATCAATTTCAGGTTGTTTACATCTTACCGGCTCGTCCCAATTTATGTGTAAAGTTTTTTGAGCTGCCCAGTCAGGAATTTCTCTGCGCGCGTCATAAACTTCACCTTTTAGAAGATCAGCTTCGATAAGCGGCCCATGTGCTACTTTCCAACTTCTATCTGTTCCGATGATTTTTTTTGTTCCGTCTTTAAAGAAAATAAGAAGTTGTGCTTTTAGTTTAGGAACATTTCCGTAATAAGCTTTTTGATTATACCAGCAAAAGAAGCCGGCGTACCATCCATCAGTTAGGATACATCCCAGCGCGTTATCGCCTTTTTTAATGTTTTTTGTAACATCGTACGCATCATAAAAAGTATGTTTATCATAGTCAGGCCATCCCGGAGAAAGGTAATCGGTACCTATTTTTTCCCCATTCATATGCGGTTCACAAATACCGAGAGCTGCAATGTAAAGAGTTGCTTTTTCAACTTGTTTTCCGATAGAAAATTCTTTACGGAAGTACGGGATAGGTAAAGTTGAATATCTGGAAGTTTTTTCCGGGAGATCGAGAGAACAAATCCATTCGGCTGTCCAGTCGGATTTTTTTAACATACCAACTGACCATGAAGCAGGGTAGCTCCAGCCGCCTTGTTTATTATTTTCGTCCCAGAGTTTAACTTTCCAATAGTATTTTTTAAAAGATTGAAGTTTTTTTCCTGAATAAACAATAGCTGTAGAGTCGCTGGAAATAATTTTCCCGGAATCCCAGATATCGCCTTTATTTTTTGTTAAAAATTCTTTTGCTGAAGCGACAAGAATTCTATAAGCGGATTGAGATTTTCCTCTTGAAGCAGGATTGTTTGCCGCTACGTTCCATGAAAGTCTTGGTCGTTTACAATCAATAGCGAGCGGGTCAACCGTGTATTCACATTTTAAAGATTGAGCATAGAGGGTATTTTTTTTCAATTTAGTATCTATTTAAGTTTAAATTTTATTAATGTCATTACACCAAAAACAATAAAACCAGAGGGCACAAATTCAGGAATAGATATACTTTTTTGGTTACTGAAAGCATAAAGATGCCATCCTGCATTAATCGGCGTAGTTGAAATTGAAAATGTACCGTCAGTATCCGCGGTATATTGGTAAGTTAGAAGTTGTCCGTTACCCAGTCCGAATTCATCTTGATTAACAACAGTAATAATAGCACCATCACTTGTTGCAAAATATGAGTTACGATTTCCATTTTCAAAACCCATACTATATAACGTTAAAACATATTTATAACCAGGATCAAGATCTGTAAGAGTAAGTGAGGAAGCTACATTTGCTGAGGGATACAAAAAGTTTGTTAATAAATTTCCGCTTGCGGGGTCTACATTTGTCGCACGACCTGTAAATTGATTAAGTGCAGAAGCATTACCGGTTCTAATTTCCCAATTTGAACCTGTCGTTGCTAATATGCCGGCGCCTGTAAAAGTTTTATTATTTATAGTAATATCAGCTGTATCGCCGAGATTCACAACATGAGTGTAAGAATTTGTATAATAAATATCTGAATCCGTATCACTTGTCCAAGTGGTTGTTGTAATCGTGTTACTAGTAGGAGTCATAATTTTTAAGTTATCAAAATTAATATTTGCTTCTCCTACTCTAAAATTAATATAATTATTTTTAAAGCCTCCGGGTAGGACAAGAGTATATGGATGGTTAGCTGCGGAAAGCGGTAATGCTTTATTATTAATGAACAAAGCAATTTTAGCGTCACCGGAACCTGAGAAATCAGGTTGTGATACAACAATCCTTACTTTTATTGTCGGATTGACAGAAACTTTAAGTCCATTAAACGTCTGGTCTATGAGCGGGGCGGCATTACCATTCGTATAAGTAACTAACTGGCCTTGTTCCCAGAGTCTAATTGAAAAGCCCGGATAAGCAGGATTATCCTCAGGATTCTGCCAAGCGCCATTACAGCCAATAGAAACTTCAAACCAATGAAAATTATCCGCTCCATCGAGTCTATCAACTTCGCATTCAACTGAAAAGTTACCGGATTCGTTAAAATTATGATTAGCAATATTCCAATATGATAAATTGCCCGCTCCCGATAATACGTTTAGTTTCCCGGCGTTTGGTCCGGCATTAGTCACCGTGATTGGTCCGTTTACTACCTGATATTGTATAGGTGCTGCGGCGCCTGACTGTCTCGCAGCATACTCGAAATTGGCATCTCCACCGCTTCCGGGGCAATTAAAATCATCAAGGAAGAGTATATTTGAATCAGTCGAATTTGTCTCTGTCTTGTAGCCCAGTTCGCCAAGTTGTTCCGGTGTTCCGACATAATAATTCATATAATAGTCATTAACATCGCCTTGATGAAATGTTGCCGGTGCTTTGTTTACAATCCATGGATGAAAAGATATATTCCCGTTTGAATAATCATTTGGATTTGATCCATAAGCTGTTCTTTCCATATTTAAATGAGCTCCATCAAATGAAAAAGGTAGGGAATTAGGTATATCTATCGCCACTCCGATTTTTTTACCTGAAATTTGCCATACAAAAACAGCGTATTGCAGCCCGGACTTTATTTTATAACTTTTATTGGGAACAGTTTGTTCTTGATATACAATATTTGACGGGACTGAATAATCAGCACCACCAAGATAAACTTTATATATATTAGTACTGCTCCCGTCATAGTAACCTAAATAAACGTTCAGATCTTTATCGTGCGCGACTTGCCGGTTCATATAAAATGCTTTTTCTAACGAAAACGCGCTCCAAGATTGATTAACCACGGCTTTATGAAGATAAGAATTCTTAATTTTTATCACATTTCCGGCTAAAACCGGTATTTTAGATAAATCTATTCTTTCACGTCCTTCATCAACAGCTATAGATGTATATCCATAACCCGGGCACAGTACTTCAGAAGATCCGAAATCACCTTTGGGATGTTTATGATCCGCGTAATTAAGAACCCAATTTGTATTAGCAAGACTTATACCGGGCGTTTTAACAAAATAGTTAGTATAGCCCCAGGAAAACGGTGTAGAATTACCGGCTGCCTGATTAAATACATAAATATCATTGTTCGCCGGGTCTTTTACTAAATATGATGTTTGCCATGCTGCCCCCGCCGCACTTTTTCCCGCAATAACATTAACACCGTTTAACGACAAACCCGCTGTAATTCCTGACATTTTCTTGCTTAAACCAATCTTCACTTCAATATCGCTGCTTATTCCGCCGGTTATTACAAGGGATTCAATATCGCTTGGATAATCCATAGGATTATAAATCCAAGTATCAGAATTAAGCCCCTCGCTACGAGCGGTAAATTGTTGTAAAAGCAGAACAAATACAATTAGTAAAAAGCGTATTTTGTTTTTCATGTTTCGTTGTTTGTCGAAAATCCGCCGAAGGAGGATTATTTGTTATAGCCGCTTTGTTTCTTTTTGTTCTGTACAGTTGTTCTATAGCCAAGTTCGTTCAGCTGCGCCGGTGTTCCAACATAATAGTCTAAAGAATAGCTGCTAATATCGTCCTTGCTAAAAGAGGTTATCACGCCATTTCTGTTGAAAAGCCAAGTATGCCAGCTGATATTTCCATTTGAATAATTGTTTGGATCCCGACCGTAAACAGTTCTTTCAATATTTAAATGTGCGCCCCCAAATTCATAAGGCGGCTTTTTCGGCATATCTATAGCCACCCCGATATCTTTACCGGAAATATTCCATACGAAGACAACATAATTCAAGTCTTTTCTTATTTTATAGCTTTTATTTTTTATAATTTCAGCTTCATAAACGATTTCGGTTGGTACTGACAAATCAGGTTCACCGAGAAAGATTTCGTACACTTTATTATAAATGCCAAGGTAAGCTTTTAATTTACTTTGTTTTGCAACGAGTCGATCAATATAAAAAGCCTGTTCTAACGCAAAAATATCCCAAGCCTGATTTTCTAACGCTCTGTAAGAATATTCATGAGTAATTTTTATTACATTACCTGTAGAAACCGGTATTTTTGATAGATCAATTCTGGGTCTCCCTTCAAGAAAAGTTGCAGCTGAATATTTCCCCGTAGGACATAATGCTATTGAATTACCAAAATCACCATTAGGATGCATATGGTCCGCGCAAATAGGATTCCAATCCCATGCAACTATACCTTTTCCGGGATAAGCGCTGAAAACATTACTGTATCCCCATGCGAACGGGGTTGAATTACCTGCCGCCTGATTAAAAACATAAATGTCCAGATTATTAATAGCGCTTATTATGTACGATGTTTGCCACGCCGCTCCCGCCGCGCTATTGGCTTC
>QMOL01000139.1 GCA_003648225.1 Chlamydiota bacterium | reverse complement strand
GGATTTTTAATTTCACCGATCCAATTTAAGAAAGGGAAGAATTTTTTAAAATATTTAGACACGGATTACACAAATTTGCACGAAATTAAAAGAAGATAAAATAAACCCGTGACTTCGCGAAGAGCATGCTTGTCTAGCGTTGCTCACGGAGAGTTTCGGGTAGTCTGTGATATTATAATTAGTTTTTTTAATATGTTTAATTCTGATTAACGGTTATCGAATACTTCTCCGGTTTATCGGAAACCGGGCTCAACGGGTAACGGGAAATGGATTACGAACTATTCCACTGTCACCGATTTTGCAAGATTTCTTGGTTGATCGACATCACATTCCATTGCAACAGCAACATAATAAGCGAAAAGCTGCATTGGTAATGCCATGAGAATAGGTTTTAATGCCGGATGAACTTTTGGTATTTTAATAACATCATCAGATAATTTTTCAATCATTTGATTTTTTGTGTCGGTAACCGTAACAATTTTTCCGTTTCTTGCTCTGATTTCCTGAATGTTAGCAATCATTTTTTCTAAAAGAGGGGAGTCGGGCGCGAGAGCAACAGTTAAATGCTCTTCATCAATAAGTGCAATGGGACCGTGTTTCATTTCCGCGGCGGGGTATCCGTTGGCGTCAATATAAGAAATTTCTTTAAGTTTCAACGCGCCTTCGAGAGCGACGGGATATTGGTCGTTTCTTCCCATAAAGAAAGCGTGTTTAGTGCCTGCGTATTTTACCGCGACTTTTTTAATTTTTTCTTTGGAATCAAGAATTGCATGAATTGCGCCGGGCAATTTCTCGATTTCTTTCATAAGTTTATTTGCTATATCGCGGGATAATCCGCGAACTCTTCCAAAATAAATTGCGAGAAGAATCATAACAGTAACTTGCGACGTAAAAGCTTTAGTTGAAGCAACACCTATTTCCGGACCGGCGTGAACATATACTCCGCCGTCGCATTCCCGCGCGATAGTGCTCCCAACAACATTACAAATACCCATAACCGTAGCGCCTTTTTGTTTTGCTTCGCGCAGAGCGGCAAGAGTGTCGGCGGTTTCACCTGACTGACTGATAGCGAGTACGAGAGTATTAGGTCTGATGATAGGGTTTCTGTATCTGAATTCGGAGGCGAAATCAACTTCAACGGGAATTCCCGCCAACTGTTCTATAATATATTTTCCAACCATTCCCGCGTGCAGTGCGGTTCCGCAAGCGGTGATTAAAATTCTATCAATATTCAGAATATCTTTGTTCGATAATTTTAATCCACCAAGCTTTGCCGTGGCTTGTTCGTAAAGCAGACGACCGATGAAGGCATTACGAACAGAATCGGGTTGTTCGCAAATTTCTTTAAGCATAAAGTGGTCATAACCCGCGCGGCCGATTTCATCGACATCCCAGGAAATTTCTTCGATATCTTTTGAAACAGGAGCCCTCTCGAAATTTTTGGTTTGATAAGTGTCGCGATTGATGGTAACAATCTCATTGTCGTCAAGATAAATAACCTGCTTGGTGTAGGTTACAAACGCGTTAATGTCTGAAGCGATAAACATCGAGTCTTTACCTATGCCGATAACAAGTGGACTTCCTTTTCTTGCGCCGATAATCGTGTCGGGAACTTCATCGCAAAGAACAGCGATTCCAAAGGTGCCTTCAAGCATTTTTACTGTGTCACTGACTGCTTTTTCGAGCCGGGTAAGTGGTGAGCCATCATCCTGATTATCTGTATCAAAATAATAACGCTCAATAAGATGTACGATAACTTCTGAATCGGTTTCGGTTGTGAATTCTCTGCCTTCCTTTTCAAGATGCTTCTTTAATGTGGCGTAGTTCTCAATAATGCCGTTGTGAACTATCGTAATCTTTCCCGTTTGACCAATGTGCGGATGAGCGTTTGTAACTGTTGCTCCACCATGAGTTGCCCATCTTGTGTGAGCGATGCCGATTTTCCCATTGATTGGATTATGTTTAATAATTTTTTCGAGTTCAACAATTTTCCCGATTTCCTTTCTGATCTCGATTTTTCCGGCGGATGATATTGTCGCAATGCCTGAGGAATCGTATCCGCGATATTCGAGGCGTTTAAGCCCTTCGATTAAAATGGGAGCGGCATCAGTTCTTCCAATAAACCCGATAATTCCACACATGATTTTCCTTTTGTTTGTGTTATATTTCTTTTAGTCACAGACTAAACGGACTCAACAGACTAAAGTACAAATTAAATAATCCAATGAAATAACCCCAACATATGCGGGGCACGTGTGCGTATTATCGCACAGTTATAATCAATAATCAATAATCAAGTACCAGGCACCAGGCACCAAGCACAATGTTATTTTACTCACCTATGGCTTTTATGACAAGTCGCTTTCTACGTTGTCCGTCAAATTCAGCATAATAAATCTGTTGCCATGGTCCTAAATCCAATCGGCCGTTGGTTATGGGAACAATGACTTCGTGCCCTATCAGCAGATTTTTTAAATGACTGTCACCGTTCGTTTCTCCGGTGCGATGATGTTGATAACCATCGCGATAAGGAGCGAGTCTTTCCAGCCATTCATCAATGTCCTGAATTAAACCGCTTTCGGCATCGTTAACATAAACACCTGCGGTAATATGCATAGCGGAAACCAAGACGAAACCTTCTTGGATTTCGCTGTCGCAAACGATTTTTTCCACTTCATGAGTGATGTTTATATACTCACGATGTTTGGTTGTGTTAAACCATAAATATTCAGTTTTGGATTTCATAGTTATTCGTTAATTTTACCATGCGATTCGCATGGAGTTAATTGTTAATTGTCGAAGATCCGCCGAAGGAGGATTAATCGTTGTTCCGACTTGGTCAGAACTTAAGGTTGCTCACTTCTTTTGCTTAAAGTTGTAAGGTAAAATAGCCTTCAACTTTAAGGTCGCTTTAGCAACCAACCTTAGGTTGCGAAGCAACAACCTTAAGCGCGATTAATCGCGCAACCTTAAGACCGCCTTTGGCGTTCAATTTATTACTTTATTCTCACGCATCTGAATCCGAGATTATCGAGCCAGTGATGTGGAGAAATTCCGCCGCGGGCAGCGCATCGCAAATCATTTTGTAAACTTCCCCAAGAGCCGCCGCGCCATACTTTTTTCACTGCTTTTGCCGGTCCTTTCGGGTTAAATGTTACATAATTTGTACTATCGGATGGATAATTATCGAGCCAATCGAAGCACCATTCTCTCACATTTCCTGCCATATCATAGATTCCGAAGCCGTTAGGCTGGAATGAGCCGACATTTTCACAATAATTTGAGTTTTTGTTATTCGGTTTGTATTTTGCGAGGAAAAAATTGAAAGTATTTGGTGAAAAATTTCCCCACGGATATTTCTTTTGAACTAATCCGCCGCGTGCAGCGTATTCCCATTCTGCTTCGGTTGGCAGGCGGTAAGTTCCTCGCGGAAGATTTTCGTTATCACATCTCCAGTTACAATATTGTTGAGCATCGAACCAGGTAATGTGAATAGCGGGTTGTTTATTTTTATTTGAAGATATTTTTCTATATTTTTTATGTTCGGGATTGAATTTCTCAAAATCTTCATTTGTAACTTCAAATTTATCAATCCAAAAACCATTAAGCATAACTTTATGAATGGGTTTCTCGTTGCTGTTGCTTGTTCCGCCCATAAGAAATTCACCGGCAGGCACATAAACCATCTTCCTGATAGGTGCAAAAGAGTAAAATGATTTAGAAATATTTCTGGCGGTAAACCGTTGGCTTGTACGCGGTTGAATTTTAATTAATGTTTGCTTAATGCTGCTGCGCAACCATTTCGACTGCAAAGCCGCTATAGCAATGATTACAAAAACAGCAATCAGGAAAAAAAAGTTTGCTGTTTTAGACATACCTTTGTATTCTTTGTTTTTCATTGTTAATTATTATACCAAAATTCATTTGATATTGTTAAGCGATTCTGATATAATTGTAAAAAGATAAGAATCTTATAATCACAATTTCAATAGGAGATTATTATGGTTGATATTACTGTAAAAGATGATAAACTAGTTTGCACTTTTAACGGAAGACTTGATACGGTTAATTGCTCGAAGTGGGAGAAAGAATTACTTGATAAAGCTAAAGAATCAAAAAATCCCGTGATTTTTGACCTCGGTAATGTTGAATATGTTGCTTCCGGCTTTCTGCGCGTATGTCTTCAAGCTTCAAAACTGGTTGGAACGGAAAAGCTGAAATTAATAAATGCAAATGAATATGTCAGAAAAGTTTTCTCTTTATCGGGATTCGATAAATATTTGAATGTTGAGGGATAAAAAATTGTTAATTTATTATGCTTTTTTTAATATAAACTACGATATCATCTGTGATTTAAGTAGTTTTTAAAGAATGACTATTTTGGCGCGTTCCAGAAATGGTTTGTCGGCGCGTGCCCTCCCCCGATTTCTTTAGCGGTAATAATTGCTTGTGTGATATATGTTTTCGAGCATTTTATCGCGTCAATAGTTTCCATTCCGCGAGTTAAATATGCAGTGATCGCAGCTGAAAATGTGCAACCTGTGCCGTGAACGCATCGGGTCATAATTCTCGCACTTCGCAGATAATGCTGCTCTTCTTTTGTATAAATCAAGTCAGTCGCATCGCCCTCAAGATGTCCACCTTTAATAACAATAACTTTAGCCCCGGTCTTTAATAGTTGAGCAGCAGCTTGAATCATATCATCAGGGCATGAAATTTTTACACCTGTCAATATTTCAGCCTCAGGAACGTTTGGGGTAACAACAAGAGCGAGAGGAAACAATTCACTTTTTAAAGCATCAATTGCATTGTCATTAAGTAGATTTGCACCGCCTTTAGCTATCATTACAGGGTCGACAACGAGCTTTTTAACGTTAAACTTTTTCAAGTGTTCGGCAACAATATGCACAGTTTCCGCATTTACCAACATGCCCGTTTTGCACGCGTTAGTACCAATATCGCTTAAAACCGCATCAATTTGCTCTCCAACAATCTCAGCAGGAACCGGGTGGATTGAATGAACACCGAGAGTGTTCTGGGCAGTAACCGCTGTAATAACGGTGGCGCCGTAAACATGCAGAGAGCAAAATGTTTTCAGGTCGGCCTGAATACCTGCTCCGCCGCCGGAATCAGAGCCTGCTATTGTAAGAGCTTTATGCATAGAAAGTAAGCCGCACTTCCAAGTGCGGCATGGATTACTGAATTATTGGATTACTGGATTATTGGATGTAGAAAATCCGCTGTAGCAGATTGGATTATTGAATGACCGTGCAAATCGCACGTTATTTTATTGGTTGGAATCCACAAATCCATAAATCCAATAATCCCCAAATCCTTAAATCCCTTCTTTTATTTTTCTGTCAATGCGGCGATGCCCGGAAGAACTTTACCTTCAAGATATTCCAGGCTTGCTCCGCCACCGGTGCTGATATGTGATACTTTATCAGCAACGCCGGCTTTTTTTACAGCCGAAACTGAATCGCCACCTCCGATTATCGAAATGGAATCACTTGCGGCGACTGCATCAGCGATTGCGAAAGTTCCTTTAGCGAATTCCGGTTTTTCGAAAACTCCCATAGGGCCGTTCCAAACTATAGTTTTTGCTTTTGCAATCTCGTCAGAAAAAAGTTTGATTGATTTCGGACCGATATCTAACCCCATTAAATCATCAGGAATATCGATGGAATCGATTTCGACAGCCTTATCAACGGCATTAAATTCAGGAGCGCAAATATGGTCGACCGGAAGCAGCATGGGGATATTTTTTTCTTCTGCTTTATCGAGAAAAGATTTTGAGATTTCGATGAAATCTTCTTGAAGCATTGATTTTCCGATAGTATAACCTTTAGCTTTTAAAAATGTATAAGCCATTGCTCCGCCAATGATAATCGCATCAGCTTTTGTCAATAAATTTTCAATAACAGGGATCTTGTCAGATACTTTTGCACCGCCAAGAATCGCGACAAATGGCTTTACAGGATTTTCTACCGCACCGCCAAGATAATCAATTTCTTTTTTTAGTAAATATCCTGCAGCACATTGGTCGATGTGTTTTGTAACACCAACCATTGAAGCATGCGCGCGGTGAGCGGTGCCGAATGCGTCATCGACATAAACATCACCGAGTTTTGCGAGATCCGCGGCGAATTTTTCATTATTTTCCGGTGAATCTTTTCCTGTTTCCGCGTTATGGAAGCGAAGATTTTCGAGCAGAAGAATTTCACCCGGTTGTAGATTTTTTGCTATTTCTTCAACTTCATCGCCAACACAATCAGTCGCCATTTTCACTTCTTTACCGATGAGTTTAGAGAGATGATCAGCGACCGGCTTCAATGAGAATTCAGGTTTTACCTGACCCTTAGGTCTGCCGAGATGTGACATTAAGATTGCTGTTCCGCCATTATTTATAACATAGTTAATGGAAGGAAGAGCTGCCTGAATGCGGGTGTCATCTGTAATGTTTTGATTTTCGTCGAGCGGGACGTTGAAATCAACACGCATTAATACTTTTTTACCTTTTAAGTCGAGATCTTCAATGAAAAGTTTAGCCATGATGTTTGGGGAAATGGATTGTTGAATTAGTGGATTAATGGATTAGTGGATTAATGGATTATTGGATCAATGGATTGGACAGATGAATTGCTGATATCCAACAATTCATCTATCCATAAATCCATGTTTTTTTTATTTTGCCATCATTTTGATGAGATCAACACATTTATTCGAGTATCCCCATTCGTTATCATACCAGGAAACAGTTTTAACCATGTTTTTGCCGATAACCATTGTGCATAATGAATCAATAATTGATGTGTCGGATTCACCAACAATGTCTTGAAGAACAATCGGATCTTCAACGTATTTCATTACGCCTTTGAGTTCGCCTTCAGCAGCTTCTTTAAAAGCGGCGTTAACTTGTTCCGCTGTAACCTCAACTTTCAATTCTGATACAAGATCAGTAATTGAACCTACAGGAGTAGGTGTGCGGATAGCAAAACCGTTAAGTTTTCCGTTAAGTTCAGGAATAACTTTGCCAACAGCAATAGCAGCGCCTGTAGTTGTCGGGATAAGGTTAGTCGCTGCTGTTCTTGCGCGGCGTAAGTCAGAATGCGGCATATCGAGCGTGCGCTGATCGTTTGTGAAACTGTGAATAGTTGTCATCAAACCTTTAACAACACCGAATTTGTCGTTAAGAACTTTTACCATCGGTGCAAGACAGTTTGTTGTACAACTTGCGTTAGAAACAACGAGGTCAGTGTCTTTAAGAGTATCATCATTCACACCGAAAACGATAGTTGCGTCAATCTCGTCTTTGGCGGGAACGCTTAGAAGAACTTTTTTGGCGCCTGCAGCAACGTGTTTCATGCACTGTTCTTTTTTTCTGAAGATACCTGTTGACTCGAGAACGATTTCAACGCCTTTTTCTCCCCACGGAATATTTGCCGGGTCGCGTTCTTCGCTTATTGTAATTTCTATCCCGTTCACGTTCATTCCGGCATTAGTTAATTCAACTGTGCCGTTGAATCTTCCGTAAGTGGAATCATATTTAAG
>QMOL01000138.1 GCA_003648225.1 Chlamydiota bacterium | reverse complement strand
TTACGCACCAATGCAGCCGGTTTTTAAATTGGTCGATTTAGCCGCAAGGGCTATTCACAAAGCATCGCTTCCGGCGTTATAAAAGGCTTGAAGTGTAATAACACGTCTGCGCCCTTCAAGCCTTGTAATCGATACTTTGTGATTAGTCGCTGGGAGTGGGAGTATCCTTTTCTCTGATCCTATATGTCAATTCCCAATCAAAAAACGCTTGAGCTTGTCCGTGGCGCAATCAGCACGCTCCTTAGTTTCAAACGTTAATTCTTCCCCCATATCAAAATTGTATCCCGGAACGGAAATGAGCATTGAAGATGGATCGATGTTATAAAGCTGATTAACAAGAGCAATTAAATCCGAAGGAGTAAAAACATGAGTGGTAAACCCGTTGGACTTTTTGGCCTCTACTTTGTTTATCACTATTTCAGGACTGTATTCCTCAACATGTGCGTCAAGGAAAAATACCGACTCAGCACGAGAAATATCTTCAACCATATCTATATCAAGTTGATATGCCGTGATGATTGTAATCTTATCTATCTTCTCTTTATCAGCCCATTCACGTATTCTATTCGCAATGTAGTGCCCTACACCATCATCGCTTCGGTATGGATTTCCGTACGCGATTATTAATTTTGTTTTAAAGTCATTTTTTTTCATAGGATGTATTATACCAAAAAATCTGAAAATTATCCTACAATTGTATTTTTATGTCTGTTATTGTATAATAATACTCGGATATTTCTTTCAAAAATTATCAATTAATCCTTATGCTTTTTAAATAAATGGAAAATGAATATGAAATCAAATAATCTAATCCCTTTTATTTGTTATGGCGCCGGCGGACATGCCGCAGTCGTCGAATCAGCCGTTATTCGCGGCGGAGAATATTATATCTGCGGTGTCGCGGATGATGGCGTCGCTCCGGGAACAAGACTTATTCATGCTAAAGTGATTGGAGGAAAAGATCAGTTGGGTAAATTCCTTGAAAATAATATTAGTAAAATGCATGTCGCTATAGGGAATAATTTTATCCGCTGCAAAATTATCTCCGAAATGGAAAAATCAGGATTCAGTATCATTACCGTGAAACACCCCGACGCAATTGTTGAAACTAAAGCCAAAATTGATTACGGATGCTTTATCGCCGCCCAATCCGTCGTAGGTACACGGGCAATAATCGGTCGCGGATGCATTATAAATACTTCTGCTGTGGTTGAACACGATTGTATCCTCGAAAATTGTGTTCATATTTGCCCGGGAGCCCATCTCGCCGGTGATGTTAAGGTCGGCGAGAAAACTATGGTGGGTACCGGCGCGGCAGTTATTCCCGGTATCTCAATCGGGAAAAATTGCGTTATCGGTGCCGGAGCAGTTGTAATAAAAAATGTGAAAGATAATGCTACTGTTGTAGGTAACCCGGGCAGAATTATTGTGTGAAAAAATGAATGAATGTGAAATCATAGAACAATCAGCTGTCGTACCTTATCTTATTGATAACGGTATTAAAAAAATTATTCTTATTACAGCACAAAACTTAAGTCGTAACTGGATTGTTCCTAAAGGACATGTCGAAAAAAATATGACCCCGCAGGCTTCAGCACAAAAAGAAGCCTTTGAAGAAGCCGGTCTTAAAGGTAATGTGGAATCAAAAGTTGTCGGCACTCTTCTCTATTCAAAAAAAAAGAAAAAATACAAAGTCGATTTCTTTCCTTTTAAAGTTACCGAAATCCTTGATGACTGGCCTGAAAAAAAATCGCGTGAAAGAATTTCCGTTGAACAGGATTATCTGAAAAAATTCGTTTTAGATGAAAACTTATTGAAAATACTAAAAGAAATTTGAATAAAGCCCCTTATTAAATATACTCCTTTTATCGCCGTATAATATTCCTATGCCAAAAGAAATTGAAAAAAAATTCCTCGTCGTTAATGACCAATGGAAAAATTATGTCATTAGAAAATTATCGCTGACACAAAGCTATATCTCTAAATCTAATGATTGTGTCGTTAGAGTGAGAAACTCCGGCAAAAAAGCTTGGCTGACTGTAAAAGGAAAACAAACCGGCTTTACTCGCTCAGAATTTGAATATGAAATCCCTGTTGACCATGCAGAAAAAATGATGAACGAATTCTCAGCCGCAAATCAAATCGTTAAAAAAAGATTCTTTCTCAAATATCAAAGGGCAGATTGGATCATCGACGTTTATGAAAATAATAATGACGGATTGATTATCGCTGAATTAGAACTCAATAACGAAAATCAATCTTTTGACCTGCCACCTTGGATCGGTAAAGATGTTACAATGGACTTTAAATACACAAATTCCTCCCTCGCAGTTCACCCTTTTAATAAATGGAAATAGTAACACAGGCACCCTCCAAACGAAATTAATTGATTAATTTACAACTCTATGAAAAAAAATATCGTATCAATCGTTAAAATACAGAATTATAACCCCGATAAAGTTAAATCCGCCATCGCAAAATCTATCGAACCACTCGGCGGAATGAACGCGTTCGTTAATAAAGGGCAGAAAGTTCTCCTGAAACCAAATATCCTTTTAGGACTCTCACCTGATAAAGCCGCTACAACTCATCCGGCTGTTATTGCTGCAGTGGCCGAACTTGTGAACGAAGCCGGCGGAATAGTTTTCCTCGGCGACAGTCCGGGCGTCGGAAGTTTTGAATCGGCAATGAAACCAACCGGTATAGGCAAAGTTGTTGAAAAATATGGAATTGAACTTGCCGACTTTTCTAATGTACATCCTTTTGAATGCGAAGATAATGTTATCGCTAAACATATTAATCTGGCAAAAGCTGTTGATGACGCGGATGTGATAATCACTCTCCCAAAATTAAAAACTCACGTTCAAATGTCTATGACGTGCGCGGTGAAAAATCAGTACGGCCTAGTCGTCGGTATGCAAAAAGGTGAATATCATTTCCGACTCGAAAATAGAGATGCACTTGCAGACCTTATGGTCGATATTAATAGAATCGCAAAACCTAAACTCGCTATCTGTGACGCAATTGATGCCATGGAAGGCGAAGGACCAAGCGGGGGGACACCGAGAAATATCGGAGTCATTCTTGCCTCGGCAGACCTTCCGGCACTTGATGTTGTCGCTTGTGAAATTATTGGCTTGAATCCAAATAATGTCCCTGTTATTCAGGCATGCAAACGACAAAAATACGGTGCAACATCCTTAGACGAAATCGAAGTCGCCGGTGAGGCAATTGAATCAGTAAAAATTACCGACTTTAAACAAATAAATAATCTGCAAAACGTAAGGCGTATACTGCCTATGCCGCAGTTCATGCTTAAAATCGTTAGACAACAGTGGGCCTCACGTCCAAGAATCAATAAAAATAAATGTGTGAAATGTTATAAATGCCGTGACGGATGCCCCGTATCTCCTCCCGCAATAGATCCCGACCGACCGGTTGGAAAAGAAGTTGACGATAAAACATGCATTCGCTGCTACTGCTGCCATGAATTCTGCATCGCTAAAGCAATTGATTTGAAAAAACCGTGGTTCGACAGAGTGTTTAAAATTACCAAATTGATGAATTTTCTAAATAAACATATCGGGAAATTCCTTCCGCATATTTGATTATTTTTAATTGCGATTCAATTTGGTTGTTTAATAACGGGTCAACTACATTTAAATATGTTAGTGCCGCATTTGCAGAAATACTGTCGTAAGTTCCATCCTGTCCATCCTGTCCATTTCTATCATGCACTTTTTTTATCCATGATGCAACTTCATCAACTGTTTTTAATCGCTTTGCGATTAGTTCTTTGCAAAGCGGGTGGTCTTTTTCCCATTGTTCGAGATTGCGGTGGCGAAGATAATCCTGATAGTCATTCTTTAGTTCACCAAGACTCGCTCGGGCAACACCCGTGAGTTTTATTTCTGTTTTTTTAGATGTTGCCGAAGCCAAACTTCCTTCAGCAATGTTTTGTACTCCGGAACGTGCCGCTTGCACCATTTGGTCGTGGGTCCGACTAAACTTACTGATGTATTTATCGCAAAATCTTACTGTAATATCATAAATTAATTGAGAAATTTGAAAAGTAAGAAGATTTTTATAACCACCATGCTTCGGAATTAGTTTAGTCATGATTGTTCTCCCTTTTTAAAAAGTGAACATTATGGACAGAATGGACTAAATGGACTTTATGGACATCCGCCCGCTTTATTTATTATTATTCATATTATAGCATTTTTCATCCATTCTGTTCCTTCTGTCCTTCTGTCCTTCTGTCCATCCTGCGAAATCACAAATCCAAAATTCTTAATATTTCCCGAATTCTTTCCAGGCTTCTATCATCGCTCTGTAATTTTCCGGCGGTACATCGGGTTGTACAGCGTTTGACGCGCCGAGCACGAGTCCTCCGTCTTCCATGCAGGTTACCAATAAATTTTTAGTAGAATCAAAAACATCTTCCGGAGTTCCCGTTAAAAGTAAAGCGCAATTGATATTACCGCACAAACAAAGTCGATTGCCAACGACATTTTTTGTCGATTGTATGTCCATTCCGGCGGTCGGATCGATTGCCTGCAAAGCGTCAACTCCTGTGTTTGCGATATCATTGATACATTTTCTCAAATCGCCGTCGGAGTGAAGAATTGAGAACATTCCGAGCTTGCGGATTTCTTCCGCGAATCTTTTTAGATAGGGGAGAATCCACCGCTTCATTTGTTCCGGATTGAAAAAGGGACCCGAATTGTCAGCTATATCAGATGCGGTGAAAACAGCTTCAACTCCGCAATCACGATATTCTTTAATCGCTTCAATCGCGCAAATTAAAGCGGCTTCCGCCATCTTGTCAATCTCTTCCGGCGCGTCAACAAGTTTATAACAAAAATCGATAGAGTAATCGGCGGCGAGAACTCCGCCTGACGCGGCGACGAGCATTAAATTATCGGGTTTCAATTCATTCAATATTTCGATTTGTCGCATACGACAGTCTTCAGGTAAAATAAAATATGCGAGTTGGCCCGGTGAATGTTCCCAGTAATGCACCGGAACAGTTAGAGCTGAGAAATTCATTTCATCGGAAACTTCGAGCATGATTTCCGCGTTTGAGTATAAAGTCTTTTCTTTTTCTCCGGTAGTGAGATTCTCAAACTCTTTGCCGAGAATAATATGCTTGCCCGACATCGCGTCCCACGGATGGAATTCGAGTTCCCAGATGGGAACGGCGGTTTCCGGCCGCCTGTGCCGGAAAGCGGATATAATATTTTGTTTTGTGTTCATTTTTTTTAAAAATGCAGATTTCCGTGTTGCAAAATTTCAAAGGTCAATATCAATAATTAGTCAATGTATGAAATGAGATTCTTTTAGGAACTTTCGACTTTAAATATGTTATTGATTTCGGAATGCCGGGCAGTAAATCAAAATAATTGTCAGAAAGTACTGCCTTGCCTCTATCCTTAAAATGAACACCATGACAATATGTTTTACTAATAAGTTGAATTTTTTTGCCTTTGATTGTAACGCGAATGTCAGATTCCGGAAGCCTTAGTTCACGGTATGGGACGAGAAGCCATACTGAAGAAGATAAAATAGTATTTCCGTGAGTTAAATATGCGGCATAAATCCATTCACGGGGATTCAATTTCTTTTTACCTGTAATAATCTCTCTTTCTATTTCCAACATACTGTTTCCATTAATACAAATTTCTTTCGATTTCATGTTCGTATTTGTACCATCAACACGCATCCAGCCATATTTAACAGAAAGTTTTAATTCTTCCAATGTGTCATTTACTATACGGGTAACCAAATGATTTTCACGCTTGCGTACGATTACTTTTAGCGGTTCACACGCGTTTTTAATCCAATAATAACTTGATTTCCTACGCAAATAATAATCAATCGGCGTCCAACCGGTTTCTCCCCAACAGTCATTATACATCCAGATGAGAGCGCCTTGACAGTCGTTATGCGGGTCGTCCTTACGAAAACGTAAAGCCTCAATAGTCTTGCCGTACATCAATGCCTGGAACATCTGGCCGTAAAAAATGTAATCAGAAATATTTAATCTTTCAGGAGCGGTGTAGTGCCTTCGGATCCCTGCCGGAATAGTCTCTTTCTCATATTCATTTGTATGCTCTTTCCACGCTGGAGAATCGATGTGTAATTCCTCTGAATTCAGATATTGTTTTACTGAATCAAGATGGCATGGACCGATTACGCCGTATTCACTTACAAATCGAGCTTTACATTCATCAAAAACCTCGTGAGTAATCCGGCGATTGATATCTTTGTTCATAGTGAATGGAGTCCACCAATGACAATCACCGGCAAGTTCCGAATTGGGTTTCTCACCACCGCATGGACTTCCGGGCCAGTAAGGGCGGTTTGGATCAAGAGAATGACAAACATCCGGTAGGATCCGGTTATAAAGAATAGTACCGCCTAATTTCAGTCCCGAATCACTAAAACTTTTTCCATTGTTCCACCATTCATCAAATCCCCACACATTCTCATTATTACCGCACCACAAAGCAATGCATGGATGGTGGCGAAGCCGCCTTATAACCTTTTCCGCTTCGTCCCGGATTGCAGAACGGAAATCTGCGTCATGATCCGGATATTCAGCACAGGCGAACATGAAATCCTGCCAAACTAATATCCCCATTTTGTCGCATGCATTGTAAAAGTCGGGTGATTCATAAATACCACCACCCCAGATTCGCAACATATTGATGTTGGCATTTTGCGCTTCCGCGATTAAATTTTCATATTTTTTCTTGTTAACTCTTGCAATGATCGCATCTGCGGGGATCCAATTTCCACCTTTACAGAAGACATCCTGTCCGTTTACCCGAATGCAAAAACGTTTTCCCGCAGCCGGAGTTGATGATGTATCAATTTCTACTGTTCGAAGTCCAATATTCATTTCGCGCCGGTCACACACTTTCCCGTCGCATACAATGCGTACGGTTACTTTATATAAAGGTTGTTCGCCCATACCGTTAGGCCACCACAGCTTTGGACTTGGTATTTTTAATTTGCATTTCAAGGTTGAACGACCGATCTGTGCGTCAAAGCTTGTTTTGTAGATAATCTTTTTTTTCGAAGGTGATGTGATGATTAGTTCCATTTTACCTGCACGTTCACTCCAAGGGTGAAGATTTTCAATAATCGCTTTTGCATTAAGAAAAACATCTTCGCTTTTAATCTGTGTATCGAGATGAATATCATGTAAAATAATACCCGAATGCGCTTCAAAACGGACGCCGCGCCATATTCCAATATTCGGAAGAGCATCGACCCAGTCCCAGCCATAAGTAAACTGCGGCTTGCGTAAAAGATTAATTCCGGGGAATTTCATTCGCTCTCCGTAACCTCCCCTCTTCTTGACAGCTTTCGGCCTTAACACTTTAGGCACCAATTCAGCTCCCGAGGTGAGCCTTACAACACGAGTGTTTTTTCCTTTTCTGATTACGTTACGCACATCAAATATGTGTGGAATAAAAGCGTTTTTAGATTCCCCGATGAGTTTACCGTTCAAAAACACCTGAGCATATAAATCTAAACCATCAAATATAAGCC
>QMOL01000137.1 GCA_003648225.1 Chlamydiota bacterium | reverse complement strand
GCACGGAGATATCGATGAATTACAGGAAGAAACGCAGGCAAAATGCGCTGATTTATTTTTACAGGCCGGGCGCACGAACGAAGCGGCATTTTATTATAAACAGATTATAGAAGCATATCCGAATACCGACAGCGCGAAAACCGCTGAGAAAAAACTTTTATCCATAAACAATGTTAAAGGAGATTAACTACAATGACAAGTATCATTAAACTTTTTGCTAAACGCGCGAAATATTATTCACTCGCTATTGGAATCTTACTTACTCCGGCAATTCTTTTTGCGGTGACTAACGATGTGGCTGAAACTGCTGCGCCAACTAAAACAAGTCTTTTTGAGCTTGTTTTTGTTAAAGGCGGAGTTTTTATGTATATTATCCTTCTGCTTTCCGTGGGAATGGTTTATCTTATCGTTGATGCCTTTATGCTTATTAAAGCGGAAAAACTCATGCCTGAAAATGCGGTAAAACAAATTGAAGATACAAATGACGCACAAACTGTTATAAAAATTTGTGAAGAAAATCCATGCGCGATTACTAGAATTATCAGCGCCGGACTCCGTGCTAAAAAACGCGGAAAACTCGCTATGGAAGAAGCTATCGCTGAACACGGCGCAAGAGAAGCTTCCGCAATAAGAACTAAAATTTCATACCTTAATACTATCGCTACAATTGCTCCCATGCTCGGACTTCTCGGGACGGTTTCAGGTATGATTAAAGCATTCGGAAATATCGCTACTATGGGTATGGGAAAAGCATCGGTCCTCGCTGATAATATTTCTGAAGCATTGATTACTACCGCCGGCGGGCTTGTTATTGCTATTCCCGCAATGGCGATGTTTTTCTTCTTCAGAAACCGTTTGAATGATATTATGGTGCTTGTTGAAGATAAAATCGGCGAAATCATTGAAAAATTCGAAGAATAATGAAATTTAAAAAGAAAGAAACAAATGAAGAAATCGGCTTTCAGGTCGCTTCAATGATTGACATTGTTTTTCTTTTGCTCATCTTCTTTATCGTTGCATCGCAATTGCAGGATTTGGAGCTCGAAAAACAAGTCTCTCTACCTATCGCTGATTCCGCGCAAACTAAAAAAAGCGATGGCGTTCAGGAAATTCTTATTAACGTTCTGTCAAATGGAATTGTTAAAGTCAGCGGAACAGAATTTCCTATGGAAAAACTTTCCGAAGAACTCCGCAAAGTTGCTGATTCTTCAGATAAAGCCGATAAAAAAATTATCATTCGAGGGGATAAAAACGCCCATTACGGCAGAATGATGAGGATTATGCGTTCCTGCGCTCAGGCAGGCCTCTGGAACGTTTCTTTCGCCGCTTTTCAGGAAGCTGAACAGAAGGAACAATATTAGTTATAATTGAAACGATTGAAACGATTGAAACGATTGAAATAAAATCGCCAAATCATCAAATCGTTAAATC
Source organism: Chlamydiota bacterium (assembly GCA_003648225.1). Lineage (GTDB taxonomy): Bacteria > Auribacterota > UBA3054 > UBA3054 > B51-G9 > B51-G9. The sequence goes on along the minus strand of QMOL01000137.1, from coordinate 6,192 downwards.
ATTAAATAATAAAGATTAACAATTAATCCGCCTTGGCGGATCTTCGACAAATAACAATTAACGATTAACGATTATGGCCTTTCGTGGATGTAGAGATGAAGACGCGATTGAAATGAATCTGTCAAGTATGGTGGATATTGTCTTCCTGCTGCTTATTTATTTCATCGTTTCAGCAAGTTTGATTCAGGACGAATCAGAACTTAAAGTCGCTATTCCTGTTGATAATGAAGCAAAAAACGAACAGCGAATCGATTCGCCTGAAGAAGTTGTCGTAGATATTTTCCCGACAGGAGAAGTTTACTGGAACGGTCAACCTACGGATTCTTCTAAATCTGTCGATTTGCCCGAATTAAAAACTATTCTTTATGACCTTAAACAGGCGTATCCGGAACAGCCTGTTGTAATTAGAGGTCAACGTGACACGAAACACCAACGTGTTGTTTCTGTGCTTAACGCCTGCTCTTACGCAGGCATTGATCAAATATCATTTCCATCAGACGCAAGTGTTTTCGAATAAATTATGAATCTGAAAGAATTTATAAAAAAAAGATATGATCTTGTTCGCCAGTCAGAAGCACTTGGCGTCTCTATTCTCATTCATGCCGCTATTGCCGTGGCAATGGCTTTTGTCATTGTTTCAAGTTCAGAAAAAATGAGGGATGCTATTACAAGTGTTTTCAGGAAACCGGCAAAGAAAAAAATTGAGCAACCTAAACCGGTTGTGCTCCCAAAAAATATTCCGGTAAATATTCCTCCTCCGCCACCGAAAATGAAAAAGATGCAAAAGTTGGAAAAAAGGATGGTTGTTAAAAGAAATATCAAGAGCAAATTACGGCCTAAAACCCTTTCCTTTAAGAAAAAAACTAAAATCGATTTCAAAACAGCTAATAATCTCGGCAAAAATGTCAAAAATATGATGTACCGTGATTATGCAGCTAAACACGGCGTTGAAGGCGGCGGAAAAACCCTCCGCGCGATTATTGATAAAATCGTCTTGCTTTCCTACGAAGGCGGTGACTGGGACTGTGAATTCCATCACTACAGAAATAAAAAGGGGAAAACCGTTCCTGATTTTAAATACGGCTCTCTCGCAAATCTTATTCGTGAAATTGACCGCAGAACAAATATAGAAGTAAAAAATAAAACCCCTGTCGTTGTAAGAGCCGATTCACCTGAAATTTTTGACAGTCCGTTTGTTTACATAACAGGACACAAAGACTTTAAATTCACAGATGCGGAAATTGAAAACCTTAGAACTTATATCCTTCAAGGCGGCGCAATTGTCGCAAACAGCTCGCTGCCGGGAAGGCGTTCGCGCTTTGATGTTGCTTTCCGCCGTGAGATGAAAAGAGTTATTCCCGACCACGATTTAAAGCCGATTAACAACAAACATTCTATTTATAATTCCTTTGCGGTTTTTAAAAACACTCCAATGGGAATGAATTACTGGCAGGAACCTCTTGAAATTATTGACATCGACGGCAGAGTGGTTGTAATTTATAATCTTAACGATTATGGCGATTTTATGCTCGCAACACTCGATTCTACAGGCAATGCATTCAAAACAGGCCTGGCTGCTGACGCAGAGGGCCTTTATCGATGGGAAGGTCCGAGAAAGTGGCATAATGACCGTAAAATCTATGCTAATGTTGATGATTTTCAAACAACACTTGACGCGTATTTAATGAATATAAATATACTTTCGTATCTGCTTACAAGATAATTTCACCATTAAATTTTTCCTTTCTCTTTTTTTTCGTGTTTTTCTGTGTATTCCGTGGGCAAAAAATTTAAGCCACAGACAACGCTATTTCATTTGATTAGTCAACCCTTTTCGAACACTCTCTGATTAATGGCGGATTAGTGATGTATAACCTTCAGCGGCGTTTTCAGCTTCGTCTGCCATTCCGCTGATCAAACGCGCCATTTCAAGTAAAAGAATAATTGACAAAGGGTCAGATTCATTCTCCCGAGCAAGAAGTTCTTTTGTAAACTCCTGCACAATATTATCTGTTTCTTCCTCTTTATCATGTATTTTGTCCAATTCAACAAGAATCACATCCGCATCCGCTTCCGTGTTGTATCCACTTCCTGGAATCATTGCAAGTTGACTGCAGCATATTAATAAAGAATGTATTGTTTTATCAACTTTATCGGCAAGCATTTTAAAAATATCGGAACATCCGTCAGGAAGTTTCGTATTTCTAATAACCATTAATTTTGACACATCTTCCGCACGACCGCAAATTTTGTCCTGATTACGAACGATTTGCAGAACATCATTACGTTTTACCGCCGCAAAAATTGATTTCGTAAGACCGGTTCGTATCGAGAGCTTTATTTGATCTGCCTGACTTTCTGTTTCGCATATTTCATCGCATAGTTTCTGCATTTTTTCTTTATGACCTTTAGCAAAGGCATCTACTATTTTACAAATTAAATTTGAACAGTAATTACTTTTGCAAAGATGTTCGTACAAAGGTTCAAATACCGTGCTGCCAAATCGTCCGCCAATTTTCATTTTATTTTCCTTTTAAGGTTTAGGTTTTGTTAAAATTTTTCTAAACTCTGCTGCTTTTTCTTTTTTGCCGTTAGCATCATAAAGATTCGCGAGAACTTCTATTGTTGATTTATGATTTGGTTCTAACTTTAAAACTTCTTCATAAGCTTTTATTGCATCATCATTTCGACCGGCTTTTCGTGCTATATGTCCAAGTTGAATCCACGCTCTGAAATGCAATGGGTGATAATCGCATTTTTTTGATATATCCGCGGTTTCTTTAAACATTATTTCCGCGTCATTGTTTTTCTTTTCCGATAAATAAAGCATTCCAGGCTTTAACCTGCAAAGGAACTGTAAATAGCATTCGGTTCTCGCTTAACGTTGCTTTATTTTTATCCAGTCCCCAGACAATTATAAACGTTGAACCGACTGAAATAATAGTAAAAATTAATGACCGCTCGCGATCGATAAAAAGCGCCGCAAAAAAACCGACAATAAGCAGCCATTTTATATGAACATAAGCAGGCAAATACATCTGAAAAACAAAACCGAAAGTTTCCCATGAAAATGCTGAAGGACCATATCGAATAAGTTTATCATTATTTGTCGGATTGAAAACAACCCCGAGAATTTTATCGTTAAAAGTGAAATATTGAATAATCAAAAGCGCGCCGATTGAACCGGCAACCACACTTGCTTTCAGAAAACTGTGCCATTTATCCGGTTTGTAAAGCATTTTTTCACGAATCGGCAGCCAGGCAATTAACCAGATAATTCCGTAAATTCCCGCGCAAATAGCAAGATGAACCATTCCGAAATACCACAGTTGAATTTGGAATAAAGCTGAAATACCATACCAGATCCATGCTTTCCATGAATCTTTTTCAAGCACGCGAAAAAATAAAATTGTGCTTAAAAGGATTGATGCCGTGCCGAAAGTATAAAATCTGTCATATTGCCCCCATTTCATCAAACCTGGGCAAAGCATAACAAGAAAAGCGGCGGTAAGACCCGCCCATCTTCCGGCAAGTTTTCCTGTGAGCAAACCTGTAAGAAAGACCATAAGTATCGCACCAGCAGCACCGAGAATTCTCAGATTTACCGGTCCGTCATTGATTTTTAAAGAAAAATGTTTAATAAAATGAGCTAAAGGTTCCGCTTGAACACGCCACCCCTGCATAATTCTTAAAACCGGCTGTTGTGCCATTCTTCTGTGTTCCATTTCATCTCCGCAGACACTTCTGTCGCCAAGACGATGAAACATAAGCAATGCGGATATCAAGGTTAGAAAAATAAGAGAGAAGAGAAAAATTTTATTTTTAATTTTGTCATTCATAATTGTATTGAATTTTGGTTTTGCTTAACAATATGCCTTATAATTATATTATTTTATTACTTTATAGGCAAGGATGATAAAGAAATTTATATCGAATATTCACTTCAATTCATCATTCACCATTCTTCATTCATAATTATCAAATGTCAACTGCAAAAGCACTCCGCTCTTGTCAAAAAACCGATTAATTAGTATAATAATACCACTATTACTTAATAGGCATATTGATGCTTGAATAACGCTTAAAAATATTGTAAAATGAAAACTATTAAAAACGAAAATATATTCTTCCTCGGCGTGGACATCGGTTCCACTACTTTTAAAGCTGTACTGCTTACCCCAAAAGGTAAAGTCCATCATACAGTCTATACCAGAACTAAACCAATGCCTGACGCTATTCTCAGTTGTTCAGGTGAATGCCATAAATGCGGTCGATGCAACCTCGGCGCAATAAGCAAGACAATTGATGATTTCCTCGCCTCTGCGGGAATTGATAGAGAAAATGTTGCCTGTACGATTACTACTGGAAGTCAAATAGTTGATGGACTTGTTGACTTTATAAAATATGACGCTTATGTTAGCGAGATTTCCGCTCATGTCGCAGGCGCACGCCATTATTATCCTGATGTTAAATGTATTCTTGATGTTGGCGGTCAAGACAGTAAAGCGATACTTTTTGACGAAGATATGCAGATGTGGATGTCAAAAATGAGTGGAATCTGTGCGGCGGGAACCGGAGCTTTTCTTGACAGTGTTGCTGCAAAACTTAATGTGCCTGTAGAAGATATGGATGAGAAAGTTAACTACGATTCTAAATTACAGGTTTCTTCAATTTGTGCCGTTCTTAGCGCGACATCTGTTAATAAATTTAAAAACAGGTATCCCCTTGGCGATATTATTGGTGCGGCTTGCAGAGCACAGGCAAGAACAGTTATGTCCGGAGTTGGCGAACTCTTTCTTGATTATAAAGGTCCTATTGTTTTTCAGGGCGGTGTCGCGTCAAATAATGCCGTTGGGTATTATTTAAAAGAAATCACAAATAATGAAATCATTATTCCTGAATTCCATCAGGTTATGGGCGCTCTTGGTGCAGCTTGCCTTGCTGCGGAACTTTATGAGAAGAAAAAGAAAAAAGATGCGAGTTATGAAGAAAAAAGTGTGTTTAAAGTCGGTGTTGATGAATTGCAGCAGATTATAGAATCTGTTGGCGGAACTCCTCTTGCAAAAAAGCTTGGCGGACTTAAGAATAAACTTTTCGTTCATAAATCTGATAACGGACTTGAAAAAATCGGCATTCCAAGTATTAAACAAGTCAAGGACGCTATTGGTGATGTTCATCTTATTCGCGAATTCACGGATATTTTTGATAAAGTTGTTTTGAGAAAACCGGCTACAGATAAAGGATATTTCAAAAAATCTATCGCTATGAGAGCAAATATAACTCGGCGGGAACTCTTTTCAAGAAATAGAGACGTTCCAATGGTTTGGAGAAATCTTTTCTATCCTCCGGAAATACTTAACGCTTTCGGCGCTAGAACAGTTACTCTTGAAACTTATGCCGCCTTTAGAGCGCGTAATCCTAAAAAACTTCAGCAATGCTTTGACAGAGCCGCTTCAAAAGGATATTCGGCTGAAACATGCTCTTTCCTGCGCGTTCTTGAAGGAGATGAAAAACTTCCAACACCTGATTTCGCGGTTACAACTACAGAGCCATGCCAGCAAGGCGAAAGGATTTTTGCTGATCTTGTCAGGGATTATAATCTTGAAAATAAATATTATACGCTTCACACACCCTATAAGCTTAGCGAACACTCTGTCGAACAATTGGCCGGCGGGCTGAGAGAATCTGTTAAAGAAATGGAAAAAGCATTTGGTTATAAACTTGAACATGATAAACTGGCTGAAGCATGTGAATTTTCAAATCAAGCACGTGAATATGCTATGCAAGCTAACGAAATCAGATTTACAAGTCCACCACTTATTCACGGCAGTGATGCAATATTAAACGCGCTTGTCTTTTCTCCGGGCTGGGGAAAACCTGAGTTCGTAGAACTTCAGAAAACTTTCCGCGATGAGTTGATCGAAAGAAAAAAAGAAGTCGAATTATACACAAATATTGAAGATACTCACAGACTTGTATGGCTTCATCTTCCACCGTTTTACAGCAAAAAATTGATGAATTTCATTGAAGTAACTAACAATGCACCAATAGTTTACGAAGAAGTTAATCATGTTGGGTGGGATATTCTAGATGTAAATGATCCATATGTAAGTCTCGCAAAAAGAATCTTAACCGTTGGCTTTCTAGATCCGGAACTCAGAGTGAAAAAAATCGCCGCCAGCGCTGCTCATG
>QMOL01000136.1 GCA_003648225.1 Chlamydiota bacterium | reverse complement strand
TCTTGTTCCCGGAAGTTTATTTTTCCCGTAACGATAATCAATAAGTTTTTTAGCGGTCTTGCGCGGAACACCGAGCGCGTGCGGCAGGTTGATTTCTCCTGTATCCTATCCTGTTCCTCTTCCTTTTTTCAAAAGAAATGCTTTATTGATATTTACTTTAGAAGATTCATCTTCAATTCGAAATCTATATCTTCCGCATATTTTCCCTTCACTATCTTTTACGAATATCCATTTTGAATAAGAGTCTCCGCTGCCGGGCAATACAAAAAGCGGATTGATTTTTGATTTGTCGTTAAAAGACATTATATCATCAACTGTGATTATGGCTTTTGCCTGTTCCAATCCGGAACCAATGAGCATATCAAGCTGCTGTGAATTCATCTGCACCTGACTTTGCTTATTTTCTATATTCATTAATGCGGTAAATGAAGCCGCCATTATGGCAAGAACAACAAGAATAGCAAGAACAGCAACGAGAGCAATACCTGAATTATTAAGGCGAAAAAAACTCCGTGGCATTTTATTAATGATCATTTTGTTTTACCATATATGATTATCTAACTTAATGTAATATTAAGAAAGACAAATCGCTACTTCCCCGCCTTAACTCTTTTAAGTTTCTTAAGTAAATTCATCGCGGGAGCATTTGTTTCTTCTGCAATTCTTAGAGCAAGAAAATATTTTAATTTATCATCATTGCTTTCGAGAACTTTTTTGAGTTGCGGAATCGTTTTCTTATTTGAAGCAAGGCAGTCAACAGCTGCTGCTTCAGCTGTAAAAGACGAACTGTTTAATGAGGGTAATGTTTCTGACATTTTTTTATTCAAATCAATATTAAGTCTCCATAAAGAGAGAATTAAATAAGCTTCGTATGAAATATTTTTAATTGAGAAAAGTACGGTTTCCGGCTTATTAAAATCCCATTCGCATTTATCATTCTCGGTATTACGGGTTAATTTAAGCTCTTTTTTAATTAATTCGTATTTATTAAAACCGCTTGTTTTATTCTTCATAACAGCACGAATTACCGGTTTGTCCCAAAGATAACTTCCATTATGTTTCAGCACAGTTCTGCAAAGCGACATATATTTTGATAAACGAATGGTTTCCATAGAAAGCGCGAAATCCAACATTGCCTGAAGAAGTTCATCATTAACAATTTCATCTTTCGCGCCAATTCTGTTTTCTAATATAAATTTAATACCGGGATGGATTTTAGATATTTCATTTGCCAAAGTTTTGTCATTAATAGTTGAGGGATATTTTGAAAATAATCGGGATATCTCTTTGTTCATTAATTTGTATAAATTATGATATTTTGCTTTTGACAACGCCATACAAATAGGACGCTTTAACTTAAAATTGTCTTCTATAATTCCAACAGCACGCGGTATTTTTTTAGAACTTTTAGCAAGATAAAACATAGCGTAAGCACGAGCAATATCCGTTTGATTGCCCGTATGCCGAATTGTGCTTACATAATCGAGTTCATTGCATTTTTTTAAAATTTCAGCAATAACATCCACACTTTTATCACCACCTGCTTTTCCGGCTTCAATAGCCGAATTAATTAAAAAGTCGGCTGAGTAGCAATTTTGGACGTTAGTTGATAATTGCGCAAGTTGAGAGTCTTTAATTCCTGACGCGTACATTTTGGTATGGACGCCAAACAGGAATAATGGGATAAATAAAATGTAAATTTTTATATTTTTCATAATATAATTATAGTTTACCAGAATTTTAATTTGTGAGCAAGACACATTTATAATTATGGGTTATGAATGATGAATGATGAATTAAGGTGAAATTCAAATTAAAAATTTAAATTTTTAAGTGTATAATCAAAGATGTTTACATATTATAATAAAAAGCCTGATGAAATCTTTCCTTCATAATTCATAATAGTATCCCTTTGACCTTTTTTCTCTTTTTTCTTATAATGATTAAACAAAAGATAAAAATTATAACTTTTTTATTAGATGGAGCCCTTTACTATGACAAAATTCAAAATCGCTATTGGATGCGATCACGGCGGTTACGACCTCAAGGAAGAAATAATTGTTGAACTTAAAAGTTGGGATTATGATGTGACTGATTGCGGTTGTTTCAATAAAGACTCTTTCGATTACCCCGATTCAGGACATAAAGTCAGCCAAGCTGTTGCTTCAGGTGAAGTTGATCGCGGAATCCTAATTTGTACCACCGGCATCGGAATGTCAATGGTCGCAAACCGATATCACGGCGTTCGCGCAGCTTTATGCAGAAATTGCGATATGACTTACCTTACCAGAATTCACAATAATGCTAATATGATTGTTTTCGGCGCGCGTTATACAACTATACTCGATGCCCGCGCAATGCTGGGAGTCTTTCTTGAATCACAGTTCAGTGAAGTCGATCGACATATCCGCCGCGTTGAAAAAATTGAAAAATGTTTAGGAACTGAAAAATGAAAAACATTGTTGATTTCGAAAAAGTGGTTTTATGGGTCGTCATACTCGTTCGAGTAGGAATTCTTGTGGCCATCGTATGGTTCGGTGTTCGCGAATACAAACTGTGGAAAAAGAAACAGCCGAAAGATGACAATGAAAACAATCCAACAATTCATTAATCCAACAATCACTAATTCATCTTCCAATGAGCACTATTGAAGAAATTATAAAAATCGAGCGCGAAGCAACTTCGCAGCTTGAAATCGCAAAAAAAGAAGCTGAAAACATTAAAAATTCAGCACGTGAAGAAGCAGTGAAAATACTCTCCGCCGCCAAAATTGAATGCAAGGCCCAAACAGAAGATATTTATAATAAGGTCGATGCTCACACCATCGAAACCGAAAAAAATACTCTTGATCAGTTAAACAAAAAACTCAACGAAAGAAAAATAATTTTCAGTCGGCAGTGCAACGATGTGGCCAACTGGATTGTAGAACAAATTATCGGATAAATCTTATGTTGGAAAATTATTTCGAATATCCGGCTGCATGTACAAGAACCAGAGGCGTAAGGTCGAAACTTCTTACTGAAACCGACTGGAAAAATCTTACACAGTCAAGAGATTTATTTTCCGCGCTGAATTTTCTTGTTGAAACTGAATACCGCGGCTTTTTCGAGTGGACAACTTTACATGCCGATGCCCTGCCTTCATTAAGACGCGTTGAACACACTTTACGAGCATCAACTGTTTCATACATCATTAATATTCTTCGTTTTCTTTCCGGCGCTCCTGCCGAGGCGTTAACTGTTTTAATACAAAAATACGAGTTACTGAATATAAAAAAAACTATTCGCAAATTGAATCAATCCGAACGTCGCGAAAATCATTTAGAAATAAACAACTATGATTTGGGACGTTATAGCCTCTGCAAAAATATAAATTGGGATGATATTAAAAGTCAGGATGAATTATCAGAAATACTTAAACCCACCTATTATCGATATGCATATATGAAAGGGCAGAATCTTATTGAGCAGGGCCGCAATTTGATGTTTTTTGAGTGTATGCTGGAAAAAGTTTATTACGAACAGCTTATTTCTTCAATCGTAAAATTAGAAAAAAATAAATCGGATTCTATACGCGCGCTTATTGCTGATTATCTCGATGAAGTATCGCTTACAACTTTTGTAAGATTAAAATACAACCACCAACTTGATTATTCCACTATTCTTCCTTTGCTTCCATTGAGCGGTTGTAGAAAGATAACCGAGCAACTTTTAAACAAATTATCAGCAGCTTCATCTATGGAAGACTTTTTCAGTATGCTTGCCGAAGATTCAAATTGTAAAAAAACAGCAGGTGAAACTCTGAAGAAAACTATCTTCAATATGAGAAAATTGCGGGAAAGACATTGCGTTAAGATCTTCGCGGAAGGTTTGTCATTAAATATAGCCCCCGCAGTGGCTTTTTATTTTTTAAAGGAGCAGGAAGTTGAAGATTTAATTTCGCTGCTTCAATGCAAACGATTTAATATTGAAATAAATAATAAATTAATGTGCGTTAATTTTTAGTGTTATGTTTAAAACTGAAAGAATGAAACTTATTCAGATTATCGCTCTCGATGAGGATGTGATTCCTATTTGCGATTATCTTATTAAGAAAAAAATCGTTCATCTGATCGACCACACATTTATTTCAACAGCTCTTCGCGAAGGAACACCGGCTGAATTATCAAATACATTATCAGAGATAGAATTAATTGAGCAAAAGCTCAAAAAGCTGTCTTCGTGGATTGCAGATAATAATATTGAAATTAATCTTTACGTACCCGAATCGAAAATCATTATCGATCCGATTAAAATTTGCAACGAAACAAAGCAGGCAGTAGAAGAAAATGTCCAAACACTCGCGGCATCCATCGATGAAATACATAATTATAAAGTAAGAATCGATCGCCTTAACAGAATTTCAGACGCACTGCAAAGTTTTGAAACCGCAGGCGTTTCTTACGAAGAAGTGTCGAAATTTAATTTTTTTGACGCGATTACCGGAACGATGCCGAGACGATTTATACCTCAGTTGCGAAGAAGTATGCAACAGGTTCCGCATCATTTTGAGTTACGAAATTTAAGTGAGGATGAAGTCAGTTTAATTGTGATTTGCACAAAAGAAGCTAAGAAGAATGTTATTGACACCTTAAAAAATCATTACTTTTCTGAAATTAAAATCCCTGATGAATATAGCGGAAATCCACATGACGCTCTCGATTCCATCGAATTTAATTTGTGGTCGCTTCGTGAAGAAGCCGCCGCGACTAAACATAATATCTTATCTCTCTGCTCTTCACTTGCACCTAAAGTGGGAATATGGCAAAAAGTTGTTAAGGCAAATGCGAGTGTACTGAATGCTATGCGCCTTTTCGGTAAAACAGCTCGAACAACATGCATTAGCGGATGGATTCCCGGTAAAAGCGCGGGAAAGATTGAAAATGAAATTAAATCGTTGACTCCGCGACCAATTAAAATCGAATTATCTTCCCCTGATGAAAGCTCCGGTCTGGCGAGCTCATTAAAAAAAGAAGGAAATACAAAAGTTCCTTCTAAATTCAGACATCCGGCATTTCTCAAACCTTTCCAAATGCTTATTACTACTTACGGATACCCTGCTTATGATGGAATTGACCCTACATTTTTTGTTGCTCTGACTTTCACTCTTATGTTCGGAATGATGTTTGGTGATATTGGTCACGGAGCAGTTTTAACCGCTATCGGTTTCTTTATTGCTAAATCTAAAACCTTTAAATCTATCCGCGGAGCCGGTTGGCTAATGGTTACCGTAGGCTGTAGCGCGATATTTTTCGGCTTGATGTTCGGCTCGATTTTCGGTATTGAATTTCATTCTCTTTCGTTATGGCTTATGCCGCTTGAAGATACCAAGCAACTGCTCGGAACCGCTGTTTTACTTGGTATTCTGATAATTACGGTTGGAATCATTTTAAATTTAATTCAATCCGTAAAAAGAAAAAATTATAAGGAATTCCTTTTCGGACAATGGGGTTTGCTCAGCGGTTGTTTCTACTGGATGGCTCTCGGTGTCTTCTTTCTCGCTTTAATTAAAGATAAAAATGTGCCTGTCGGATTAACTGTCGCCGTGCTGTTAATCCCCATTGTATTGATAGTCCTTGGCGATGTTTTTTACGCAAAACTCTTCGAAAAAAACGAAACACATTCTGTTGATGAAGATGAACATTCCGCCGCGGAAACTATTTTTAAACCTATAGAAATCACTCTCGGTTTCGTTACTCAAACCGTATCCTTCGTTCGTGTGGGCGCCTTCGCCTTAAATCACGCCGCGCTGATGATGGTTGTCTATCAACTAGCAAGAATGGGTGGAGGAATGACCGGTCCTGAAGCAAACATCGGTTCGCAATTATCGTACATTATCGCCGCGGTAACCGGAAATATATTTGTAATGTTATTAGAAGGATTAGTAGTATTCATTCAATGTCTTCGTCTTGAATACTACGAATTTTTCTCTAAATTTTTCGAAGGAGACGGAATTAAATTCAAACCACTTAAAATTGAAGATAATTAGTTGGACGTTAGAAATTCATAACTGATTAAAAACGCGACTACAAACTATTAACAAATAACTGTTAACTGAATAACTGAATAAACGGAGAAATAAAATGACAAAAAAAATCGTATTAAGCAGCTTAATATCTAAAAGCATACTCTCGTTCGGCGCCCTACTCGTAATCTTAATGAGCATAATTTTTATACCGACAAACGTAAAAGCTGAATCAACAGCACCAACTGTTACAGCCGCCAACGCTGAAACGCAGGCAAGCGTTGGAAATGGTTTGAAATACATCGGCGCGGGAATCGCCGTCGGTCTCGGCTCTATCGCCGGAGGTATCGCTGTGGCAGGCGTCGGTTCCGCAGCGATGGGAGCAGTAGTTGAACGCCCTGAACTTATGGGTCGCTCACTTATTTATGTTGGTCTTGCTGAAGGTATCGCGATTTATGGAATGGTAGTCGCAATTATGATTCTAATCGCCTGATTTTAATATTAACCTTTTGGCATTGGAAAATTGATCTAATTGACTTAAATAATATCCAACGACCCAAATTCAAAAATCAATAATTACAATACGCCACATTTGTAAATTGAATATTGTTAATTGATGCTTGTTTAGAAATTAGGTGAATTAGAAATTAAAAAACGTCAAACGCGTAACTCGCGATTATTGAGGTGAACATACTATATGACCGTTAAAATTGTTGGAGATATCGTTACTGTCCGTGGATTCGGTTTCGCCGGAATTGATGGTGCCGTGGTTAAAAATGCCGATGAGGCAAAAAAAATCATCAGCGGCTTTCTAAGCAAACCGGAGATCGGACTTGTGCTTGTAGCTCAATCCATAGCCGACAAACTCGGTGGTGAATTTGATGATTATAAATTAAGAAAACATTTTCCACTTGTTATGAATATTCCCGATAGCACAGGCGCCGGAATGGAAGCGGAAGACATTCAACAACTCGTACAGCAGGCTCTCGGATTAAAAGTATAAAATAATGCAAACAATATTCAACGAAAATCATGGAACAAGTCTTTACAGAAATAAAAAAAAGCGTCGAAAAAGAAGCTAAACAACTTGTCAGTCGCGCTAAACGCGTTGCCGACAGAGAAATCCAACATGCAAAAGAGGAAGCACAAGCTGTTTTGAATTCTAACCGAGAAATAACTGAAAAGCTTGCAAAACTTCGTTCCGAAAAAGCCGCGGCAAAAATCAAATCTGAAGTTCGCAAAAAAATGCTCGAACAGCAACAGAAATTCATTCAGGAAACTTTTGATGCCGCATTAGAAAAATTCAGGGAATTGCCCCGCGATGAGAAATATTCAAATTGGATAAAAGCTCTTTTAAAAACAGGAACGGCTCAAATTCCAAATGGCAATGCTGTTATTTATTGCAACCAAAAAGACGCGGAAATTGTGGGAAAACTTGTTTGCGGTACTCCGGCGAAAGCATCAGATGAATATTTGCAGATACTCGGAGGAATTATTATTAAAAATAACAACGGCAGATTATCTATCGATTGCTCGGCTGAGTCAGAAATGAGAAGGGCTAAAGAAGAACTCAGGGATGATGTTCTCAAAAAACTTAATATTGACGTTTGACATTGGACATTGGATGTTTAGTCCGTTGCAAAAAAGGGCTACAATAACCTTAAACTTTTAAAAAATTGATTTATGAACAATAAAAAAGGAAAAGTAATCCGTATTAACGGACCGGCTGTTTACGCAAAAGAAACAGGCGCAATGAATA
>QMOL01000135.1 GCA_003648225.1 Chlamydiota bacterium | reverse complement strand
CAGTAGCGGGAGTGGGTATAATACTTTCAATAGTAGGTATTTTTATGGTGCGCTGTAAAGAAGGAGCCACTCAAAAAGATTTACTCAGATCTTTATTGACAGGAACTCTTGGCAGTTCTGTCTTTATTCTTGTCGCGGTAGCGGCAGTTTGTCACTTTTTAGGCCTTGGATGGGGAATTTTCGGATCGGTTGTTTCAGGCTTGCTGGCAGGAGTAATTATTGGACAAGCAACTGAGTATTATACTTCTGATGAATATGCTCCCACAAAAGGCATCGCGGAGCAAACACAGATGGGATCGGCAACAACTATTATTGACGGACTTGCTGTTGGAATGTTTTCAGCGGGAATCCCGGTTATCACAATCGTTATAGGCATACTTTGCGCGTTCGGCTTCGCAGGCGGCTTTCATAATATGGGAATGGGACTCTACGGTGTAGGATTCGCCGCTGTAGGTATGCTTGCGACTCTTGGAATTACTCTCGCGACAGATGCTTACGGTCCTATTGCTGATAATGCCGGCGGTAATGCTGAAATGTGCGGCCTGGGCGAAGACGTCAGAGAAAGAACCGATGCTTTGGATAGTCTTGGAAATACTACTGCAGCTACAGGAAAAGGCTTTGCTATCGGTTCCGCCGCTCTTACAGCAATGGCTTTGCTTGCCGCATATGTTCAAGAAATAAAAATTTGGGTTGGAAGACTTTCAGAAACAAGCATTGATAAAATTTTCATGGGATTTACAAGCGACCTCGGCGTATCTAAAGCCGGGAAAGCTGTTTTAGCTTCCAATGCTGAAATTATGGACTTTGTGAAAAATTATAACCTGCATATTATGAACCCGCTTTTACTCTGCGGAATTTTTATCGGTGCTATGATGGCTTTCGTATTCTGCGCTATGACAATGAAAGCAGTTGGTCGCGCAGCCGGAGCAATGGTGAATGAAGTTCGTCGTCAATTCAAGGAAATCCCCGGTATTATGGATGGAAGCGGAACGCCGGATTACGCGCGATGCGTAGATATTTCCACCGCGGGCGCTCAAAAGGAAATGCTTATACCATCTTTACTGGCAATAATTATTCCTGTTGTTACCGGGTTAATTCTTGGTGTTCCGGGAGTAATAGGTCTTCTTGTTGGAGGGCTAACATCAGGTTTTGTTCTGGCATGTATGTTGAATAATGCCGGCGGAGCTTGGGATAACGCGAAAAAATTTATCGAAAAAGGTCATTATGGAGGAAAAGGCTCTAACGCACACAAAGCTGCTGTTGTCGGTGATACTGTCGGTGATCCTTGTAAAGATACATCAGGTCCTTCGCTTAATATACTTATCAAACTAATGAGTATGGTAAGTGTGGTTTTTGCTCCGGTAGTGGTAAAGTTCTCACCTATAATTCAAGGATGGCTTGGATTAATAAATAAATAAGATAAATTTTATAGGACTTATTATTTAATAAAAAACACAAAAAATAAAAATGAAAAAATTATTATTAACTATATCTGTTTTCTTGCTTTCCGCTATGCCCGTTCTTGCCGAAGGAGCAGCAGCTCCTGCCGGCGGTAAAAAAGGAGGATTAAGTCCTTTAATACTTATTGGCGGTATTTTCGTCATTATGTATTTTCTGATGATACGGCCGCAACAGAAGAAACAGAAAGAAAAAACTGCAATGCTAAATTCAGTGGAAGAAGGTGATAAAATTATCACTATCGGCGGTATCTACGGTGAAGTTAAGCAGGTGAAAGATAACAGTGTGCGGGTGCAGATTGATGACCACACACGTGTAGAGCTCGCTAAATCATCAATATCGACTATAACACAAAAAGCAAATGCTCCGGCGAAAGTCGAAGCAAAATAAATATAATTTTTGATACAATTTAATATTGTTTATCAAAATCTCGTTTTCAATTTAACTTGGGGAAAAATATGAACCGCGAATTGCGTGTGAAAGGAATTATTATTGCCATAGGCGTTATTATATGCCTTTATTTAGTTTATCCAACCGTCCGTTGGGGCACTTATAATGATGAACAACGTTCCGAACTTGCAGGAGATATCGCACAGGATAAACTTGGCAAATGGAAAGAAGAAGAAATGCAGATGGCTGATAATGACGTGGCAGGTCATTTGGCTTTAAGCGCTAAAAAATGGCTGCAGGGCGACAGAGATCGAGTATTAAACCTCGGGCTTGACCTTCAAGGGGGACTTTATGTTGTGCTTGAAGTTGATATGAATGATGCAATTCGCGTACAGAATCAAAACATTAGAGAACGAATTAAAGACGCGCTCCAAGACAAAAAGATTGATTTTGAACTTGTATCAGACACGGGCCCTTCAGCTAACGAACTGACATTCAAAAGTACTGCGGAAGCAAAGCAGGCTGCGACCGCATTAAGAGCCGATCTTGATTTTGCGAATGTAATTAATATTCCTGAAGACCCCCAGAGCAAGAAATTTAAAGTTAGTCTTAAAGGAAACTACATTGCAAAAACTAAAATTCATGCTCTTGAGCAAGCGCGCCATGTTGTTGAAAACAGAATTAACGAGCTTGGTTTAACCGAACCGAGTATTCAGGTTCAAAATAAACAGGCAAGAATTATCGTTCAGCTTCCAGGTGAAAAAGATCCGAATCGTGTTCTTCGTTTATTAAAGCAAACGGCAAAGATGGAATTCCATCTTACCGCAAATGATAAATTAACCAAACGAGTTATTAATAGTATTGACCGCGTGAAGAAAATCAGGGATAAAATCCACGTTGAAACAGCTCAAACTGAAGATGGTGTATCTTATACGACTTATAAAATAGATGATACTGACACTGAATATTTTAAACTTGTTCTTAAAGACCCGGAAGTTCAAAAAAGAATTCCCGCTAATTATGTGCTTATGCTTGGAAGACCGGTGCCTGATGAACGGCTTGGCCGGGTTTATCGTGATTTTGCTCTTATCAAAAAAGATGTTGCTATTGATGGTATGTCTTTGAAAGACGCGAAGGTTAATCTCGGAAGAACGGCTAATGACAGACACGTCGCTCTTTCGCTTGACAGTCGAGGACGTTCACGACTTCGCAGCATTTCAAGAAAATGCCAGCAGCTTTATAAGGAAAAAAATCAGGTTTCACAGTTGGCAATTCTTCTTGATGATGTAATTTATTCAGCACCGACTTTAATAACATTTATTGACGCAAATCCAATTATTAAAGGTTCTTTTTCTGAGTCCGAAGCCGCAGAACTTGCTCTCATTTTGCGAAGCGGTGCTCTTCCGGCCAAAATGGAGATTATTCAAAACAGAACTGTCGGCGCTACTCTTGGCGCTGATTCAATCCGGCGCGGCGTGCGTGCGGCATTATTTGGTCTTGTCTGCGTTGTTGCGTTTATTGCTGTTTATTACTTGTTAGCCGGTTTAATTGCTGATCTGGCTCTTATGTTCAACATTTTGATTCTTCTTGGTGTTCTCGCTTTTTTCCGCGCGACTCTTACTCTGCCGGGTATTGCGGGTATTATACTAACAATTGGGATGGCAGTTGACGCGAATGTTCTTATTTTTGAGAGAATTCGTGAAGAAATGACAAAAGAAAACAACCTTAAACGCGCGATCAGAGAAGGATTCGCTCATGCAAAAACAACAATTGTCGATGCAAATGTAACAACAATTTTAACGGCGATAATTCTTTACATGCTCGGTACAGGCCCGATTCGCGGTTTCGCTTTAACATTAATAATCGGTATTGGCGCGAGTATGTTTACAGCGCTGTTTGTAAGCAGATTTATTTTTGATGTGCTGTTAACACGTGATTCATTTAAATCGCTTAAAATGTTCCAGTTTTTCAAAAAGCCAAATATTGATTTTATTTCAAAAAGATATTTTGCTTATATAATTTCTTTAACAATTATTGTTGTCGGTATGATCGTTTTTTCCGTAAGAAACGGAAATCAAAACAAAGCGATTGCTGCCGGAATCGCCGAAAAAGCAGATTCCATCTTTACTACCCCTATTAAAGGTATTGAACTCACAGGTGGAGATGTTACTCGCATTAAATTTCCTGAAAAAGTTTCCGTTGCTCAAGTTAGAAAAGCTCTTTCCTCAATCGGTTTGGGCGAAAGTACAATTCAGCGTGTAGGTGACAGCAACGAGATTCTTATCAGAAGTTCATTTAACTCATCAACTAACGCTCTTTCGGCTCTGAACAAAACTTTTATTAATAACAAGCCTGAAGTGCTGGAAGTTGACAGAATTGGTCCCGCAATCGGACAGGAATTAAAATCAAAAGCATTTGGAGCTATTCTCCTCGCTCTTCTTGTCGTTATTATTTATATCTGGTGGAGATTCGAATTCAGATTCGGCGTTGCTGCTATTATTGCTCTTGCACACGATGTGCTTATCACTCTTGGTATTTTTGCCCTCACTGGTCATCAAATTACTCTTGGCGTTATCGCCGCTTTGTTAACCATTGTGGGTTATTCACTTAACGATACAATTGTTGTTTTTGACAGAATTCGAGAGGATATGCATATAGTTAAGAAAACATCTTTTACAAATATTATGAATCTTTCCATTAACCAAACTCTCTCCAGAACCGTTTTAACTTCATTTACAACTTTAGTTGTTGTTCTCTTCCTGTGGCTGTTTGGCGGACAAGTTATCAATAATTTTGCTTTCGCGTTGATGATTGGTGTGATTGTAGGTACTTACTCATCTATATTTATTGCAAGTCCGATTCTCCTGCTATGGCAAAAAAATAAAAAATAAAATAAATTAACCAAAGAAATGATCAAAAATCCAAAAAACAATCGACAATTTCTGGTGTTTGGAACTTTGGGTTTTGTTTAAAATAATTAGATTAATCAGGTCAATTAAAAATTTAATATTAAACTTAAAATCTTAAATGAAATACCTCGTTACAGGCGGTGCCGGATTTATCGGCTCCAACTTTGTGCATTACTTGCTTGACAATTATAAAGATTGTCAGGTGATTAATCTTGATAAATTAACTTACGCTGGAAATCTCGACAACCTGAAAGATATTGAAAATGATCCGAGATATTCTTTCGTTAAAGGCGATATCGCTGACCCGGAACTTGTTAATAAAATTTTTAAAGACGGAATTGATGTGGCTGTGAATTTCGCCGCGGAAACTCATGTTGACCGTTCTATCGGCGATCCGGCAGATTTTATTACGACCGACGTGTTTGGCACTTATGTTCTGCTTGAAGCCGCACGCGTTTATGGTCTTAAAAAGTTCATCCAGATTTCTACTGATGAAGTTTACGGTACCATTGAAATAGGAAAATCATCGGTTGAAACTGACCAGCTGCTGCCAAGAAATCCTTATTCCGCGAGCAAGTCCGGCGCAGACAGGCTCGCATACA
Source organism: Chlamydiota bacterium (assembly GCA_003648225.1). GTDB lineage: Bacteria > Auribacterota > UBA3054 > UBA3054 > B51-G9 > B51-G9. The sequence continues at coordinate 2,453 of QMOL01000135.1, read as the reverse complement.
GTTATTTTGCCACTTATGAAGTCCCTGTTTGTGTTACACGCGCGTCAAACAATTATGGATTTTATCAATATCCTGAAAAACTTGTTCCGCTTTTTGTTACAAATCTTCTTGAAGAAAAACCTGTTCCGATTTATGGTGACGGAAAAAATATACGCGATTGGCTCCATGTTATGGATCATTGCAGTGGTGTTGACTGCGTTATCAACAATGGTATTAACGGTGAAGTTTATAATATTGGTGGAGGAAATGAACGTGAGAATATTGAAGTTGTAAATATTATTTTTGACCAATTAAAAAAACCGGACTCACTGAAAACTTATGTTAAAGACAGAATGGGACATGACCGCCGCTACTCTCTTTGCAGCGATAAAACTATGGCTCTTGGCTGGCAGCCATCCCATAAGTTCGAAGAATGCATTCGCGAAACAATTGACTGGTACGTCAATAATAAATGGTGGTGGGAAAAAATTAAAAGCGGCGAATATCTCGAATACTACAAAAAACAATATGTTGATAGAGAAATTGCTGAGTAACTCTACAAAAAAGCTCTGTAAATTTTACAGAGCTTTTTTACTTTTTGACCTTCAACTTATATGAAATCCATTTGCAATAAATTCTGGAATGAATCTTTTATTGATCCATTTGAAAAAACTGATCAGCAAAATGGCATGCCTGCTCCAACAGGCGAATTGTCTTTTGATGCAGTAAATCTTATTGATTTGCCAGACCCAAGAAATTTAAAATTCAATTCATTCAATTTAACGGATTTTATAGAAAACAGAAGAACCATTCGTAAATACACGGATAAATCATTACCAATTATGGAACTTTCTTTTCTGCTATGGGCAACCCAGGGACTCATTAAAAATATGCCGGATGAAAGATCGTTAAGAACTGTTCCATCGGCCGGAGCGCGTCATGCTTTTGAAACGATTCTTCTTATAAATAATATTGAAGGAATAAAAAGCGGATTATATAGATATATTGTTTCAAAACATAAACTCCTTTCTCTTGATTTTAGTAAAGAAAAAATAGAAGATTTGATTTCAGGTTTTAGAAATATTAACCTCGTCGCAAACTCCGCTGTAACATTCTTATGGATTGCCGTTCCGGAAAGAATGACTTGGAAATTTAACGCAAGAGGATATCGTTATCTCTTGTTGGACGCGGGACACATCTGCCAAAATCTTTATCTCGCTGCGGAAGCGATTGATTGCGGTTGTTGCGCGATAGGAGCATTTGACGATGAGGAAATTAACGCGATATTACAGCTTAATAATAGCGGTCAATTTTTAGCTTATGCCGCTTCGATTGGAAAAAAGTAAATGTAACATAAACTCTTGACCCGCGAGCCTTGAATTAAATACTAAATATTAAATACCAAATTTAACCCTATGGAGACTTATTATGAAATATATTAGCTTAAATAAAATTTTCCCCGCTATCACTTTGTGTTTGTTTGTTTCCTTTATAGCTGTTGCTTATTCTGCCTGCTCACCAAAAGTTACTGTTGTTGGTGATAAAGATCATCCGGTAGCAATCAACGCGGAAATAAAAATTCATATTTATCAGCATGCCGCACAAGATGTTGACGAAATTATGGAAGGAATTAACGATGAAGAAATGGAAGAAGAACAGCCAACAAGTATGCTTGCAAAAACCGTTTTAATTGTTCAAAATCTTGGCGTTTCTACCGCTTACGCTGCGAAGCCGAAGCCGGCAGATAAAAAAGCTGTTATCCAGAAAATCAAACCATTATACAGAGCGGCTTATCCATACCTCAAAAAAGGAGTACTTGGAGAAAACAAAGATGGTTATGTTGAACTTATAAATAAAAATTCTTCTGCTAAGAGTGAAGAAATAACTAAAGCGGCAAAAATTGCCGATAAGTTAAACGCGGCAAGAAAAGAATTATATCAAATTAGTGCAACTCTTTCAGGTACTGATATAAGAATTCAGCAGGAAGCATATTCAACAGCATTCCGTCAAAAAGCGAAAAAAGGCACTTGGATACAAAGAAAAAAAGGCAAAGAATGGATTTGGATGAAAAAGTAGCAGAAGCTCTTGTCCCGTGTACATGTCCCTAGTATGCCTGGATACCGGGTTTCAGCTTTTGAATTATTGAATTTTTGTACACATCAAATGCGTGGTAAAATTAATAAAAAATAAAAATTGGAGAAAATTAAATGTATATTATGGTTATTAATTGCGGAAGTTCAAGTTTGAAATTTCAGCTCATTTCATTGCCTGATGAAAAAGTTATCGCAAAAGGTTTGGTGGAAAGAATCGGTCAGCAAGTTGATGCTGAATTCAGTTATGCGACTTCGGAAAAAAGTTTTCCTAAAATTAATGTTAAAGCTGAAGATCATATTAAAGCTATTAATAATGCTTTGTTAGCTCTTGTCGAAGGTGAAACCGCGGTTCTAACCTCCAAAAATGAAATTAATGGTTTT
>QMOL01000134.1 GCA_003648225.1 Chlamydiota bacterium | reverse complement strand
TCGAATTTACAATTTATATTCGCGCCGGAATTTTCATCGAGAATTGCCCGTTTATCCCCTTTCTCACTTATGTAAATGATATTGTTCATAAAAGTTACATTGGTAGAATAAGCGATAACAATTTCACCGTGAAAATCACCGCTGCCGAGATTCAATTCATTATTTTTGTAAAAAGTATTGTTAATAATTTCAGAATCAATCACACGCCCGCGAAGCGAATCAAACCCGCCGAACCCGATACCGATTTTATCATTATAATATATCAGATTATTTCTAACGATAATATTTGAAGAAATCCAGCCACCATTTTCCACTCCGCACTCAATTCCCAGATCACTTTCTGAGACAATATTTCTTTCGATAATAATATTTTGTCCTCCATCGGAATAAATTGCCGCACCGTATCCGCCGCCATAATTTGAGCGGGCGCGTTTAACCGTATTTTCGGCACAGACACCGTTTCTGGTACCGAAATTAGGATTAATATTACCTTCTCCGCCGATCATACAAATCCCGATATTATTTACATCATGGACATAATTATTAGAGATCATAAAATCCGTAACATTACCGTCAAGATTTAATGCCTCACTATCAGCAGGTTCACAGTCGAAAATATTATTGTTTGCGATAATAATATTTGAAAGTGGAGTTGAATCGGTTCCGTAGATACCTATACCCATAGCGCCGTAATTCCCGCCGTTTTTTGTTCTCATTTCATAGATATTATTATTTAATATTTCAATATGGTTTCCATGACCTTCAATAATAATAGCTGAGCCGTTTACGGTAGCATTTCTTGCGACATTACTGCAAATATTCAAGCCGATAATTTTTATATAAGAAGGATTTGAACCGTAAATCATATTCGGATCGCTTATGTCATATTTCGCGCCACCACTTAAATAAACATCATCACCCGGATTTGCCATAAGAGTAATATAGCCGCCACCCGAGTTTCCGCTGTTATTAATGTTCAGTCTTTCTTCATAAGTCCCTGCATGAACAAGAACAGTATCTCCCGGATTTGCGGAATCGAGTGCTGATTGAATTTCATCGCCCGGATTAACATTAATAGTTACTGCGAAAGAGTTGAGAGTGAACAGTAAGCAGAAAGCAGTGAGCAGAATAATGCGTAATCCGCGTGCCCCGCGAATGCCGGGGTTGTCTGTGATCCGCGTGCCCCGCGAATGCCGGGGTAATCCGTGTAATAATTTTTTCATAGTTTTCCTTTTTTGATATTATACGGACAAAACTGACTTAACAGACAGAACAACCAATCATTAAGCAGTTAATCCTTACTTCTCGTTGTCAGATTTTAAATTTGATTTTTAATAAAATCAAATTTCCTATAAATACCGAGAACCAATAACAAATAACTAATAACCGCGCCAAAGGCGCCGGGTTCGGGTACAAATTCATAACAACCTATATCAACATGACCATCGTGCAATCGAGGATTGCCGGCAAGGTCGGTTGCCGGAGGGTCCATCCAATTCATTTTATAACCTGCATCAATACACGGGGAGCCATCCAGAAGAGCATAATCCGAACCCGGAACGGAGAACATCGGATTATCCGGAATGCATTGATTACCACCGGGCAGATTATTTGTCGGTGTAGTGCAGCAATAACTAAAAAGAGCACCTGAATGATAACTTTTCCAGTTCAAATCACCAACTAATGCCTGATTATTATAAATGATCGTGTTGACAACAGTTCCTCCGTTCGAACAAATAATTCCTCCGCCATAAGCTGAAGCGGAATTATTGGCAATAGTACAGTTATATAATGCGCCACCGGAAGAGCAATAAATACCGCCACCGTAATCAGCAGAATTCATTCCGGAAATCAAACAATTAGTTAATGAACCATCTTGATCACAATAAATCCCGCCGCCATAGTCAGATGAATTACTGCTAATCGTACAACTGGAAACAGAACCGCCTTCGTGACAATAAACTCCACCACCACCTAGACTTGCGTTATTACTGCTAATCATGCAATTGAAAACCAAACCACCGTGATTACAATAAACACCGCCACCACTGATACTTTCACTATTCCCGCTGATTGAACAATCGGAAACAGAACCGCCGTAATAACAATAAACGCCGCCACCATACCTTGCATTATTCCCGCTAATTGTGCATCGAGAAACAACTCCGCTGCCAATGATACATACCCCGCCACCATCAAAAGATGAATTGCTGCTAATCGCACAATCGAAAATCGAACCGTTGTCAATGATATAAACCCCACCGCCATTCCACCACTTTACACTGTTTCCGCTGATTGTACAATTGGAAAGTGAACTACCACGGCCACAATATGAACCACCACCGCTATCATTTGCATGATTCCCACTAATTGAACAATCGGAAACTGAACTACCTTTATAACAATAAATTCCGCCACCATGTATAGCTGAATTACTGCTGATCATGCAACCGGAAATCATCCCTTCCATATCACAATAAACACCGCCACCGTTAGAAGCAGAGTTCCCCTCAATAAAAGCGTTTATAAATGTTGCTGTGGAATCAGTGATATACATTCCACCACCGGCTATTCCGGCATGACCCATAAGAACTTTTGCACCGCCACTTGCAGTAAATTCCGAATTACCCATCCAAAGGCATCCCCCATTAGTTCCTGCCGAGTTTATGGAAGGCGAGAATGCATAACCAAGTTCAGCTTCGTCAAGCAATCGTAAAGAACTATTAGTGAGATAAATTCCTCCGCCTGAATCACTTGCAAGAGCGCCATTCACGCGACAATTTTTTCCTGAAATAATGACGGAAGAATTCAGTGCATAAATTCCTCCGCCACAACCGTTTGTAACTCGATTTACCACGAAAGGACTTCCTATAGAAGTATCTTCGCCAAAAATATTGCACAAGCCGCAGTTTTCGAGATAAATTCCGCCACCTTTTGATATTGCAGTATTATTAATTACATTTGCTGCGCCATTAATTGTCAAATTCTTGCTGCTAGCAGCTATTCCTCCACCGACAGACGAGAAATTATGAATACACTCTGTTTTATTGGTAAGAGTGATTTTTGAATCAACATAACCTGCAATTCCACCACCTCCAAACAATGACTCATTATCAAAAATAATACAATCATCAACAAAGAGCGTAGAATTTGACCATGCGGAAATCCCGCCGCCAAAATAAGCGTAATTACCATAAACCTGACAGTTCTTCATCGTGCAGATACAATCATAATCTATTAACACACCACCGCCGTTAATTAGCCCCCATAAATTCCCTCCTGTAATTGTAAAAGTATCAAGCGATGCTCCACCGGATAAATTAATGTTTACTACCGCACCAACGATATTAGTGCCAATTATTGTTGATGAAAAGTCATTTGTACGGGAAGAAAACATGGGCGAAATGTATCCGCCTTCCAGTTCAATGAATTTATTGGTTATAGATACACTTTCAAGATACAATCCGGTAGAAACAAGCAGCTTATCTCCGTTTATAGCGGCATTAACCGCTGCCTGAATTGTTGGATAAACAGTTGGATTTCCCTGAATCTTAACATCCGCGAAAGAGTTGATGGTGAACAGTAAGCAGAAAGCAGTGAGCAGAATAATCCGTAATCCGTGATCCGCGCGAAGCGTCCGCCAAAGGAGGATAGCCCGTAATCCGTGCAGTAGTTTTTTCATAGTTTTTTCCTTTTTTGATATTATACGGACAAAACTGACTTAACAGACAATACAACCAGCCATTAAACCGTCAATCCATTTTCTTCATATTGCCGGGTTCTAAATTTATCCCGATATTTTCATCGTGATAAATTTCCTCCCGATACCGATAACCAATAACAGATAACCAATAACCGCGCCAAAGGCGCCCGGTTCAGGCACAACTTCTATATATCCTGCAACGGTCTTTTCAGCTGTTTCAGAGGCTGAATTACTTACGGTAAGCGATACGGAATAAAATCCTTCATTAGTATAAATAAACTGAGTAATATCCTGCCATAGGCCTGTAGAATCATATTTTCCGTCATTATCAAAGTCCCAGAAAAAGTAAACATTAACGATATTTGTTCCTGAAACAATAGAATTGAAATTCACATTTAGCGGAACAATTCCGGAAAGAGGTTCCGCGTTAAACTCACAGATAAGTTTTCCTATTTCGTAGGCTCCGATATCAACTGTTCCGTCAATAATTCTATTCTGATAACTCAGATCCGGAATCCCAACCATCCAAGCTTCATTAGTTCCGGCATTAAAGCACGGGGAATCGTGAAGTAATCTATAATCCCCGTTTTGATAATCTATGAAGTTAGGTTCATTAGTTACAGAGTTGTTATCACCCGGAATTTTGGGATATGAGCAATTAAACATAGCAGCATCGCCGGGAAAGTTATTAGTATAATTATCCGGTAAATTATAATAAATGATATTATTTACATTTGTATTATCCCAACTAGCCACCCCGCCACCGGTTTTATTAGCTTTATTAGAACAGATGGTATTATTTTGCAGCGATGAGAAGTACGCATAAATTCCTCCGCCATCTCTGTATGCAAAATTTTTTGCTACGAGACAATTTCGAATAATAGAGTATGAAGTATTTATACCGCCGCCATCATTATAGGTTATATTTTCAATAATGATATTATTTTCTATTGTTCCGCCTTCCGAATGAATTCCACCACCAGCATTTCCAATATTATTTTTTATGATAGAGTTTTTAACAGCACCGCCATCTTGACATGCTGCTCCCCCGCCGGAATTCATACAATAGCCATAAGTAATTTCGCAATCATCAACTACTCCGCCATAATAGCAGCAAACATTTCCACCTGCAATCCAAGCTCCACCACCGATAATTAAGGAAGTTCTAACAACGCCACCACTCCAGCACAGGACATTTCCGCCATAATCATGCTCAGCATCACCAAAAGAAGTCACAACGTACCCGCCTGTAATAGTGAATCCTTCAACTTCGACACCCGCAGTAATAAACAAGGTTCTCACATTATTAGAGCCGGAAATAATTGTATCACAGATATCATTAACACTTTTCAGCAGCAAAGGTTTTGTTATCGCCACCCGATTGCTGCTGCTGCCAAACAGTATTTTCATTCCTGAATTGTAAAATCCGTTTGTGACAAGCACAGTGTTATTTGAATTTGCTGCGTCAACGGCATTTTGAATCGTATGTGCGGCAGTTGCCCAGGAAGAGTAAGGCGCTGTTGGCGTCGGACTACTTTGCCATACATAGTTTGTGGATGCTAAAGAGGAAGCAGTTAACAGGAAGCAGGAAGCAGGAAGCAGAATAATCCGTAATCCGCGTGCCCCGCGAATGCCGGGATTGTCCGTGATCCGCGTGCCCCGCGAATGCCGGGGTAATCCGTGTAATAATTTTTTCATAGTTTTTCCTTAAATTTTTGATCTCGCATTAGCGCCCTGCGTATGCAGAGTAGATTTTCCATGGTTTCTTTTTTAGAATTTATTATACGGACAAAACAGATTCAACAGACAAAACGGCAATCACTGAACCGTCAATTCATTTATCCCACGTTGTCAGATTCTAAATATAAATTGAAATAATCCGGGAGAATAAATACCGTTGATAACAATAATAACGGAACCCCAACATATTGCAACACTCTTAACATCTTCGATTGTATTTGCCGCAGTTGGCCAATTAGTGTAAGTGGAAACATTTCTGTAGAATGGAGAGACGTAATGAGTTTTTGCAAATATTTCCGGGCAGATTAAGAATATAAGCAAGAATGCTATAGTTATAATGAATTGTCTTCCCATGATGATTCCTCCAAATATTTTCGACACATGAAACTATTATTTGATAGCAAGCACCCAAAAACAGATTATTAGTTAAAAGATTCTGCTATATAATATTATTTTAACGAGAAAAATAATGTATAAAAAGTTGAAAATTTTAATTTCTTTCAAAATGTCTTAGCACATTATAGCAAAACATTATAACTTTTGTCAATAAATCTATTTTTCTTCTACACCAAATATCCATCGCCCTGCTGCTGCTTCAGAAATTTCTACTGTTACATAATCTCCTTCATTTTTAGAGAAAACAGGTTCGCCTTTTTTCCCGGGCGCATTCCTTTCCGCATAAAAAGCTATAGATTCCGGAAAAGATTTTGCGGGAATTCGTATGCTGCCCGCAGTATCACAATAAACAATTAATATCGCACCGTTATCAACTTTTCTGTTTTCAGCTACCGGCGCCCAGCCGATTGCACCAACGGCTTTGTCCGCGAAAATAAATTCACGGTCATCAATTGTGATGTTACTGCAGTTTTGTCCCGCAAAAGCAATTAGGTTTCCTGATTCATCCACGCGAAAAGAAACTGCTCCTGTTCCTTCATAATCAACACAATGCCCATTGACCTTAAATAATTTTAGAGCTGTTAACTTATCCGGCAGTTCCAATTGCTTTAATTTTTTTTCATCTTCTTCATAATTGCGCGAAAATCCTCCGGCCCAATTTTCTTCAAGCCGGGCGAGATGTGGTGCAACAGCAACGGCACCGTTAGGAAATCTGCATGCGAGATATTTAGTCGTTCGCGAGATGACCTCGGTATTGTCGTTAGTTCCGTCATTCGACACTGACAGGTAAGCGCCGGAATAATAAAGTATGTCGAACAAATTTCTTGTTTCATAACCTAAACTCGCGGACTGGTCATCGCGCGGCCTGTAGCCGAGAAAAGTCAATGAGCCGTTGTTATTTACAACTTTGCGCGTGCCGATAATTTGATTATTGCATTTTGCAACTGTCACGGTATCACGGTTTGGAATTACAGGATAAACATGGTCAACAATAAAATCTGTAAGGATTGTTTGAGGTGAAACATTTTCAAAAATATTCTCAAATGTGATTTGATGCCCGGGTGCTATTTCTCCCCAGCCGTCCGATGAAGGCATATAAGAAACGCCGAATAATTCCTGCCAATTTTCCGACACGGCACTGCCGTTTTCATTGATTAATGGTGGTGGCCCGGCCCATATAACCCGTCCTCCGCCGTCCGCGAATTCTTTTATTTTATCCAGCAAGCCCTTTTCCGGAAAAGGTTCAAAAGTAATTACAAGAGTATGAAATAATCTTCCGCCAAGTTCAATTTTACCGTCATTAATCTTACCAAGTTCAATCAGTTTGGACTGAGTAATCATATTTGCATAACCGTACTGTGTCATCCATGACCCGAACCGTTCTTCAACGCTAACAAGATTCAATGGATATAACATTAGCACTTCGACATCGCGGTGCTGCATATTCTGCACCATGCTGAAAATATTAATATTAGTTCCGGCGCCAAACGTATTCTGTAGTTGAAGCCGTCTGTTAGAAATTTCTTTCGGATGACCCCAGTGCGCGCAATAAGCATAAGGAATCTCGTTAATTATTCCCAAAGAACACGCGAGAGCTAAACCATAGTAATTTCTGTCCAGCCACCCGCATTCGGGATGGTCAGTTCCGTTTCCGGTAAGGTATTCTCCCCATTTAAAATAATCATGACAAGCCGCAGCCGCCTGATGAACAGTACATGACCATACGAAATTTGATGTATATTCGTATTTTTGGCTGTTTTCATTTTTATTTCCCGCGCGCCAAAAATCAATTGTCGGACTTTCTGCCCAAGTGGCGTGAGCGCGAGTAAAAAGCTGATTACCGATTTTTTCTTCAGCGTGACGTTTTGCTGCAGTGAAAAGATCAACAACACCGTCTTGCAGTAAAGAATAATATCTGGAGCGAAACAATGCGGTTTGATGAATTTCTTCCGGTGAAGAACCGAAAACATGCATAACTCCTTCATTTGCGCTAAGGTCTATTGATGAATCTTCCTG
>QMOL01000133.1 GCA_003648225.1 Chlamydiota bacterium | reverse complement strand
GGTCTCGGGAAAGCCGGAGGTTTGCCCGATATTCATCGGGTGCCCGGCGTATGCCGGGCGAATCCTCTCACTCCGACCATTTTTATAAAGCGTGAACGCGAATTGAAGTGAAAGAAAAGTGCTGTAAGCATCAGAAAACTAATAGAAAAATAAAATTTCCGGCAGAGCGTCCCGAGCACGCCGCAAGCGGGTCTCGGGAAAGCCGGAGGTTTGCCCGATATTCATCGGGTGCCCGGCGTTTGCCGGGCGAATCCTCTCACTCCGACCATTTTTATCATGTACTTTGTTTACATTCTTCAAAGTTTGTCAAGCGGTAGATTTTACATTGGTTCCACAGATAATATTTTACGAAGATTCCACGAACATCAATCCGGCTTTACTAAATCCACAAGAAACCGCGGTCCATGGCACATGCCGTATTATGAAATACATAAAGACAGAAGTGCTGCAACTAATCGTGAACGTGAATTGAAGCGAAAGAAGAGTGCGGAAAGTATTAGGCGAATTATTAGTCATGGTTGAGCTAACGGTTCAAATCCCCCAAATGTATAGGCATCACTCCGACCATTTTAGGTTGATTGCCACCGGGCCCGTCACAAGTGGAGCACGCATTAATTGCTAAGATCCGGAAGTGGTGATAAATCCGTTTCCGATAGAATAATCGGGATTATAAATTTCCCCCTTTATTCACTTTTTCACGTATTTAATTCTTTTGTGTTATTGACAAAAATAGTCATTATGCATAAAATATTTATAATAATAATGACATTAAATTTAATTGTGAATTATCAAGTAATTAACCATGAATAAAAAAATAAAGATAAAATCAATTCTAAGCGGCGATTTTAATGATGAAATTGTCGTAATTAAAGGCTGGGTGAGAACCCGTCGTGACTCCAAAGGCGGATTTTCGTTTGTTGAACTCAATGACGGCTCCACTTTTGATAATTTGCAAATCATCGCGCCGGATGCATTGCCGAATTACGAATCAGATGTCAAGAAACTTCTTACCGGGTCAAGTGTTGAAGCCAAAGGTAAAATTACTGAATCACAAGGCAAAGGACAAGCTGTTGAAATGCTTGCGGAAAGCATAAAGGTACATGGTTTCATTGATGAAGATTATCCTATGCACAAGCAGAGGATGTCATTTGAACATTTACGTGATAACGCTCATCTCCGGCCGCGAACAAATTCTTTTGGTGCAGTTGCGCGTGTTCGTAACGCCGCGGCGATGAGTATTCATGAATTTTTTCAATTGCGGGGTTTTTTATGGGTGTCAACTCCGCTGATTACCGCTTCCGATTGTGAAGGCGCGGGTGAGATGTTCAAGGTAACGACATTGGATTTAAAGAATCCGCCGCTTAATGAGGGAGGAGAAGTAGATTTCCACGAAGATTTTTTTAATAAGCCTTCTTATCTGACGGTTTCGGGACAACTTAATGTTGAGAATTATGCCTGTTCATTAGGCGATGTTTATACTTTTGGACCTACATTCAGAGCGGAGAATTCTAATACGAGCCGTCATCTTGCTGAATTTTGGATGGTGGAGCCTGAAATGGCGTTTGCGGATCTTGATGATGATATGGATCTTGCGGAAGAATTTGTTAAGGAAGTTATTTCCTCGACAATAAAAAAATGTCCACGCGATCTGGCTTTTTTCGATAAAAGAATTCAGCCGGGGCTTATTCAAAGTTTGGAACATGTTGTTTCAAGCAAGTTTGCGAGAATAACTTATACAGATGCCATTGACATATTTTTAAAATCAGGTCAGAAATGGGAATTTCCAATTGAGTGGGGGAATGACCTTCAAACGGAACACGAACATTATCTTACGGAAACACATTTTAAGAAGCCGGTGATTGTTTATGACTGGCCCACGTCAATTAAACCATTTTATATGCGAGTGAATGATGACGGAAAGACTGTTCGCGCGATGGACGTTCTTGTTCCGCGTTTTGGCGAAATCATCGGTGGAAGTCAGCGTGAGGAAAGGCTTGACATACTTGATAAAAGAATTGAAGAGCAAAATATGAATAAAGAGGATTACTGGTGGTACAGGGATTTAAGGCGATTCGGCAGCGTACCTCATTCGGGTTTCGGGTTAGGATTTGAGCGACTTATGCTTTTTTTGACCGGGATGTCGAATGTTCGCGATGTGATACCATTCCCGCGCACGCCGGGGAATGCGAGGTTTTAAGAACTGTCTAAAGAGACTGACACGAACTAACGGACTACGATTAACAACTTAAAATTTTATGCATAGATCTGAAAATATAGTTTGGCAGGAATTAGTCATTAAACGATCCGATCGCGAAAAGCGAAATGGACATAGCGGTTTTGTTATTTGGTTTACAGGTCTTTCAGGTTCGGGGAAATCTACTCTTGCAGTTGAAGTTGAAAGACAATTGTTTGAAAGCGGCTGCAATACCTACACACTTGATGGAGATAATGTCAGGCATGGATTGAACAAGAATCTTGATTTTTCATTTGAAGGCAGGGTAGAAAACATACGTCGGATTGGCGAAGTTGCGAAACTTTTTGTTGATGCCGGGATAATAGTGTGCACAGCTTTCATATCACCTTATAAAAAAGACAGAGATTTTGTGCGGGAATTAATTGATACGGGTAGATTTATTGAGGTATTTGTAGACTGTCCTATTAAGGTATGTGAGAGTCGGGATCCGAAAGGGTTGTATAAGAAAGCGCGTGCGGGCGAGATAGCTGATTTTACTGGTATTTCATCGTCATATGAGGCACCTGAAAGACCGGAGATACGAATTGATACAGATAAAGAAACAGTAATTGAAAGTGCCGATAAGGTATTGAATTATCTTATAAAGTATAATTTGATATCACAAGAAAACAAATAGATATTAAAAAGTGGTATAAAAATTGCTATATAATTCCGTTGAGAATTATAATTTAACCAAATGGGAAAACAAAATGAAATTTAAATCATTATTATGTCTTGCGTTTTTTTCTTTAATGCTAATATTTAACGTTGGCTGCGGAAAGAAAAAAGGAAGTAAAAAAAATGTAGCAAACACAAATATTGTCCATACAACTAATCTCAGAAAAAAAAGAGCGATAAAATCCGCGGCGAAAAATAATAATAAAGCCGAAGTTGAGAAAATGCTCGCTGCACTTCCGAAGAACGAGCGTGCGAAGATGGAGAAATTATTAAAGAAAGCTGAAAAGAAAAAAGAAAATGAAGAAGATGAAAAGATGCCTAAATGGTTTAAACCCAATCAGGAAGTTAAAGATCTTGTAGATAAAGCATCAAAAGCTCTTAGAATGGACTTGTCAGATGAGGAAAAAATCAAGGCGATTGAAGACCTTGAAGGAATAGACCACCCGATAGTACTTGAGGTTGTTAATGAAGCTTTGGATGAACCCAACGAAGAGGTGCGTGAAGCGGCACTGGATGCCATTATGGAAATAGGCGACCCGGTAATTGTCCCCACAGTTGAAAAGGCATTGGACGATGAAAGTCCCGATATACGTGAGTACGCGCTTGATGCTTTAATGGATATTAATGATGAATCTATAAACAAGCCGCTTATGAAGGCGCTTGATGATGAAAATGAAGATGTACGTGATAATGCTGTTGATACGATGCTTTATATTGAAGAGCCATGCATTATTCCAAGTCTTACAAAAGCCATAACATCTGACGATCAGGATATAAGAGAAAAAGCAATAATCACAATTGAGGATATATCCGACCCGAGAGCAGTTGACGCATTGATAGATAAAGGATTACTTAGTGATGATGATGAACTTCGTGAAGACGCGCTTGATTCGATTGAATTTATAACCGACCAGGAATTTAAAGATTATAATGATGCGCGAACGTGGTGGGATCAGCATAGAGATACTTTTAAATTTGACGAATAATTTATTCTCTAATATATTTTTTGGAATTGGAAATGGAGCCTGCTGAAATGGTACGAGTTGTTTAACGTTAAGTTATCTGTTTCCCGACACCTAAAACCCGAACATCGCCCGGCATCCGCCGGGCACATTGTGAACACCGACCAGCATTCGCCGGGTGGTTAGCGAATACTATGAACCACTTAAAAAATGAGTGAACAATTACAGATGATAATGGAACTCGGATACATTTAATCCAGTTATTAAAAAAGTTATTCCTAATGGCCTTTTTTTGTCGAATATTTCGAAAATTCGGAAATCGTGGGTACCGCGGTAGGAATATGTAATCCATCTAAATGCTTTCCAAATGGAGGAGAACTCGGCTGGGTAGCGGTTAATCCTTCTCATTGCGGTAAGGGATTGGGTCTGCGGCTGTTACCAAAAGATTTCTTGAATTGAATTATAGTGAAATTTATTTGTTAACGGATGATTTTCGCCTTCCTGCGATTAAGACTCACCTGAAATTAGGATATATACCTCTTTATCATTTACCTGACATGCGCCAACGATGGGAAGAAGTAATTAGCATTTGCACGAAAAGACAAAAATGATTTTTGGTTATTATACCCTATACAAAATTGTTTTGGCTTTTGCAATGGCGTTGAATATGCTCAATGCTTTGGGAATGACTCGCGTGCCGGCGAATGAAACCGAGTCGCAAAATAATGATTCCACAATCAGAAAAATGACGCAAATACCTCTCGCTGATCAACTCGGAAGCTTTTGGAAAAGTGGTGAATACGAGGCGTGCGCCTGCTATTAAAATTGGTCTTATTGTTTATTGATTTGCGGTTTAATTTATGTTACAATGCCGACAAAATTATATATAATTAGTAAATATTAGGAGAATAAAAATAATGAGTAAGAATATATTAATCATAATTGTAACTTTTATTATTATGATTTCAAATAATGTTTATTGTGAAAAAACAACTCCTCAAATTAAATTTAATAATATTCGCGTTCAACTGCTTACTAAATCTCTCTTCAGAATAGAACTGAAGGGAAAAGAAGGTTTCGAAAATAGAAAAACTTTTACCGTTGTTAATCGTGAATGGCCGGGCGTTGGTTTTAAAGAAGAAGAGAATGATAACGATAAAATTATAAAAACCGATGATTATAAAATAATTATTCCTTCCAATAAAACATTGAAAGGTATAAAAATTTTTGATAAAAACGAAAAACTATTGCTTGAACTCAATGGCTCACTGCCAAAAAATTCATTTCTACCCTCGCCAAATAAATTGCCCGATGTGTGGCTGATGACAGATTCACCAAGAATTGTTCCGCCTGAATGGGGAGCCACTCCTCCGCCTTCGGATTGTAAACTTCCCAATTCCGGTTGGGACATAAAGAATAACTCGCCGGATATTTATGTATTTTTTCCAAAGAAAAGCGGGTATGTAAATTTTAGAAAAGAATTCCTGAAATTAACCGGCGCGATTCCTATGCCGCCTCTTTACACTTTCGGATATATTCACAGTCGATGGTATCCTTATACCGAAAAATCAGCCTTAGAGACAATAGATAAATACCGCAACGAAAATTTTCCCATCGATGTCTTCGTTTGTGATACCGATTGGCGTGTAGGTGCGTCAGACGGCTATTTGGTAAACAAAAAACTTTTTTCGGATATGAAAAGGTTTTTAAAAAAAGCTCATGAAAAAAATGTCAAAATAATGTTTAATGATCATCCTGAACCAATTGATAATAATGCGCTTTCTCCAAAAGAATTACAATTTAGATGGAATGGTTTGACATCTATGCTGGCGATAGGACTTGATGCATGGTGGTATGACAGAAACTGGCATACGGGATTAAATGAGCCAATCCACGGTTTGAAAAAAGAAATATGGGGTATGTGCGTTTATCACGATATTACCAAAAAATTCAATCCAAATAAGCGACCTCTAATAATGAGTAATGTTCAGGGAATCGATCATGGAAATAAAAATTATCCTTCTCACCCCGCTGCACATCGTTATCCTATTTGGTGGACGGGCGATATAAAATCTAATTGGGATTGTTTGCGAAATGGAATTGCTAACGGGGTAGATTCGGGAATTGATTGCCTTTTGCCCTATGTCGGACAAGATATTGGTGGGCACTACGGTAACCCAATCCCTGAATTATATATCCGCTTTATCCAATTTGGCGTATTATCACCAACAACAAGACCTCATTGCACGAAATCTGAAACAAGGGATCCATGGTCTTTTGGAGATGAAGCCGAAAAGATTGCGCGGGATTATGTTCAAATGCGCTATAGGTTATTGCCGGTAATTTATTCTGCGGCACACGAAGCTTATACAACAGGAATTCCATTAATGCGACGTTGTGATCTTTATTGGCCTAAATTCAAAAAAGCGAAAGATAATCAACAGTATTTATTTGGTAATGATATTTTAGTCGCCCCGATAAATAAAAGTTCATTTGAAAATATTATTGATTGTAATTCTAATTTATTTAAAACTAAAAATGGAAAAACAGGATTTAATGCTGAATACTTTAATAATATTGACCTTGCGGATAAACCCGTATTGTCTCGTATAGATAAAACCATTGATTTCGATTGGAGAACAGAGAGCCCGGCAAACGGAATAAATAACGATAACTTCTCAATTCGCTGGAATGTCAAAATGGGACCAATGCCAAAATCAGGTAACTACATGTTTAAATTAACTACTGATGACGGATGCCGTTTATGGCTTGACAATAAACTGATTCTAGATTCTTGGACAACTCACTTCAGCAGTTCTTTTTTTACAACTCAAAAACTTATTAAAAATAAAATTTATAACATTAAACTTGAATATTTTGAGCGTGAAGGAAATGCTGTTTCCAAATTAAAAATTGAATTTTTAGAAAACAGTAAAATTAAACGTAAGCTTTGGATTCCACCGGGCTATTGGCATAATGTTTGGAGTGGTGAACTAATTAAAGGACCGCGAGAAATTACGGAAACGTATATCATAAAAGAAATGCCTCTCTTTATTCGTGACGGTGCAATTATTTTTACAATTCCTCAAATGCAGTTTACAGGTCAAAAAAAATGGGATGAAGTTATTATTGACGCGTATTTACCTCAAAAAAATGGCGGGCAAATAAGAAAACTTTATGAAGATGACGGCTCGTCAATTGAATATCAAAAAGGTGGATTCTGTATTACACCTGTCTCCTTATCAAAAGAAAATGAGAAATATAAGTTGAGTATAGCTGCTGTAACAGGTGATTATCCCTCTTCCGTTAAAAAAAGAAACTGGGTCATTCGACTTCACCTTGCCAAAGGCGATAAACTTAAATCTCTTTCAATTAATGGTAAAATGTTAAAAACCAACGGGGGAAATATGCCGAAATTTAATATAATTAAACCAAAAGATAAAACGGTTGATATGCCCTTTAAAGGTGGAAATTCAGCCGATGGTTTGCTTGGCGGAGATGTTGTTGAATTGAAAATGAACAAATGCAACCCACGGGAAAAAATAGATATTAAAATTTTATGTGAATAGGCACTTGAATAAATGATAAATACTACCAATAATAATTCAAGATAATTTATTTTGTACAGTAGTGAACATTAACAACAAATTACAGCGCTATCTTGAACTTTTTAGACAATTCGGCTTTAACGGTATTCAAATAGGAGAGTGCAGAGGATACGGAAGCATAAGCGGTAAAAAACTTGAACAAGCAAGAAATGCTGCCAATTGTTTATCCGCCGTATAAAACCAGAACTTTTAAAGAAATAATAGAGCAAATGTAGCGGCTTTAATATAATGATATAAATAAAAATTCATGAATATTACCTTTTCAGGAGGCGCAAGAAACGTAAGCGGTTCGTTACACGTAATTGAAACAAACAGGAAATTCTGGTTTGTTGATTGCGGCTTGTTTCAAGGAGGCAGGCGGGATATGTACACTCGTAATGCCCAGCTCCCG
>QMOL01000132.1 GCA_003648225.1 Chlamydiota bacterium | reverse complement strand
TGATTTTAATTACGTAAAATCTATTCCTCGCACTAATAACGGGAAATTCAGGTCGGTTGTCTCATTAATTAATAACCAATAATGATAAATAATGTCCAATAAAACTTCGCTAAAATGGTACTTCAATCGACTCGCCGCTATGTCACTCGGTGAAATCGTTCTTCGTCTAAAAAGAACAATTACAGAACCTTTTGTGACAAAGGCAATTATAAATGAAAAATTGCCTTATTCATCAGAAGAAATCTTGGCTTCCGCAAATACTCTTATTGGTTGTTATCCGGTTGACCCTTGTAAAATTGAGATTTCTGATTCGTATCTGAAAGAAATAATCACAAATGCCGACAATGTTTGTGAGGGTAAAATAATTCTCTTTAATAATAATATTATACTCGATAATCCGGTAAACTGGTTTCGTGATTATGCTCACAATATTAATTGTCCTAAAAAAAACGCGAACCGTATTAATTATCGTAAACCTGAACTGGTCGGCGATGTTATGTTCATTTGGTGGCTTAATAGACATCAGCACCTTATGCCCGCCGCTATCGCGTATTTCATTACAGGTAATCAAAAATATGCCGATGTTGTCATTAATCAATTGCAAAGCTGGCTTGATGATTGCCCATTCCCTCTCGGTCCGGCTTGGCTGACCGGTATTGAAGCCGGGGTTCGCATGATCACATGGTCGTGGATTTTCCGCTTTCTTTTTGCAAAAGGTAAACCAAATAATTGCTCCAATGACTTTCTCAATAAATGGTTCGTTTCAATTAGACAGCATGTTCGTTTTATTGACACTCATTGGGCTAAATATTCAAGCGCTAATAATCATATCATCGCTGAAGCGGTCGGCGTTCTTGCTGCCGTTGACACCTGGCCACGTCTCTTTCCTGAAAAAAACTATAAAGAAATATGTCGCGGTATACTAAAAAATGAAACCCATGAACAAATTTCCATTGATGGCGTCGATAAAGAACAATCAACTTCTTATCATGCTTTTGTTCTTGAACTCTTGATAAATGCTTCTGTTTATGATAATTCATTAAAAAAATATCTCAAAAAAACTATCGAGAATATGACTCGCTTCCTCAATGCCTTATCCGGTGAAAAAGGCTTCGTTCCAGATATCGGTGACTCCGATTTCGCTGTCGCTTCCGGTCTCATTCCACGCTCAAATTCTTATTATTACTATGTCGCCGCGGCTGCTTGCTCGATGGAAAGAAATTCTGATATTAAACACGTTCCTTTAATTTCTCAACCGAATGAATGGTATTGCAGAAATAAACCTGTTAACAAAAAGCATGACAAATCTGTCTATTTTGAAAATGGAGGTTACGCGGTTTGGAAAAATGTTTTACCATCAGGTGTTAAAGTTAATCTCTGTATGCTTCTCTCTAACCTGGGGTATGGCCAAATCGCAGCTCACGGACACGCAGACGCTCTATCTTTTACTCTCCAAATTAATGATGAACCTGTACTTATCGATCCGGGCACTTACGCTTATCACAATCAAAAAAAATGGAGAAATTATTTTAAAGGAACAAGAGCTCATAATACTTTAGTTATTAACGGCCTCGATCAGGCAGATATTAAAGGCCCCTTCCTCTGGGCGAATAAATATTACGTTCATGTCGATTATGTTGTAATGAATAAAGACCAATTTATTATTAAAGCTGAACATGACGGATACTATAGAGATGAAATGGTGCTTACTCATAGAAGAGAACTCTCTTGGCACCCTTTACTTAAAAAATGGATCCTTAAAGATGAACTCATCGGAAACGGAAACTATGACGCTGAATTATTGTTCCACGTTCACCCTGATAGAAAAGTAGTTAGAGAACATTCAAATACCTTCAGAATTATCGGTACGGATTATAACCTCATTATTAAATTCTCAGCTCACTTCCAATGCAGAGTGGCTCACGGTGAGGTTAACCCGCCACTCGGGTGGTTCTCTCCAGTCCTCGGTGAAAAAATACCTTCTCCCACAATTGTTGCAAAAGGTAACGTAATCGGCTTTGACAATATCTTCACCGAATTCGTTATAGAAAAAACTGAAAGTTGAAATAACTAATAATCAATATCATGCCCCTGCACATCCTCATCATAGTTGAAAACCTGCCCGTTCCGCTTGATTACCGTGTCTGGCTAATCGCGAAAACTTTACGTGATAACGGCTGCAAAGTTTCAATTATTTCACCGGCCGCTGATAAATATCCGGCAGGAGAATTTGAGATTGAAGGCATAACTGTTTATCGACATAATCTTCCAGATGCCGGTTCGCTACTTCAATACTTATGGGAATATACTGTCGCTTTATGGAAAGAATTCCGGCTGTCGGTAAAAATTTTCAGAAAAAATAAATTCAAAGTTATTCACGCCTGTAATCCACCGGATTTAATTTGGTCAATCGGACTCTTCTGGAAATTATTCGGCGTTAAATTTATTTATGACCATCATGACCTTTCACCCGAAATACTACTCGCGAAAATCGGCGATTGCCAGAGTATCTACCGGGGCTTCAACAATAAAGAAAAAATGCCTGCTTTACGTAAGCCGAAATCAATTGTTCATCGATTCGCTTACAAATTATTGCTGATTAATGAACGGATATCCCATAAATTCGCCAATGCTGTTTTGGTAACCAATGAAAGTTTCCGTAAAATTGCCCTCGTAAGAAATAAATGTAAATCTAATAAAATATTCGTTGTCAGAACCGGCCCGCAATTAGCTGAATTACCGAAAGTAAATTTTCAGCAAAATATTACTAATGATATACCAAAAATAGCTTATGTCGGCGTTATGGCAAAACAGGACGGCGTTGATGTCTTGTTGAAATCTACTGCTTATGCTGTAAAATCGCTTGATAAAAAATTCCAACTCATTCTAATGGGTGGAGGACCACAATTCGATAATCTAATTGCTCTTGCTCATAAACTCGGAATTAATAAATACGTTACCTTTAAGGGCTTTATTCCAAGAAAAGAAATGCTCGATGAATTGATAAAATGTTCCCTCGGTGTTACCCCCGATCTGTCAGGACCTATGAACGATTTTTCAACTATGCTTAAAGTACAGGATTATATGGCTTGCGGATTACCGCAAGTTATGTTTGATTTGCAGGAAAATAAATTCACAGCGGGGGAGTCGGCTTTGTACGCAAAATCCGGTGATGAAAAAGAATTCGCAAACAAAATTATCAAATTAATTGAAAATTATGATCTTAGAAAAAAACTCGGTGGTATTGCACGCGAAAGAGTTGAGAAGCTGACCTGGGAAAATTCCGGCTCGCGAAACCTGTTGAAAGCTTATGAATTTATTTAGACACTAATTTCACTAATTTAAAGGCTCTTGCATAGATAAAAAATAATAAAAAGTTTCGGGTATTGTTTTGAATATATTAAAAACAGAGTTTTAATGCCAATCAAATATAGAGCTTGCTCCGTTAGGAGCAAAATATTTGTAGAAAAAAACGCGAAAAAAGCGAACTCGTGCCGTAGGTACAACATATTTTCCTATCGAAACATTATATTCCGTACCTACGGCACGATATTTTACATTATTTTTATTGCTACAAATATTACGTCCCAAACGGGACTTTTTGCGTTATAGAAATATTTTCGTGGTATAAAAAAACCGCTGCTCATTTGAGCAGCGGTTTAAATATTTTAGATCAGTTCTCTGATTTTTATTTTTTGCGTAAAAATAATGCTCCAAACCCTAAAATTAATGCACCAAATGTAATCGGTTCAGGTATAGAATCGCCAGCTGCATTGTAAATTTTTGCATTATTATTGCTGACGGTAATTCCCGCATTGTCAAAATAGACAACATTATTACCGGGGTCAGCATCACTATAAATTCGTCCTTCGATTACTAAACCTTTGTTATTTCCGCTGTTTGAATCAAATATCCAAGTATTTGTTAGAGAAGTCCAGCCAGAATCTCCCATATAAGTTCCAGGTCCGGAAGCCGAACCGCTATAATCATTAATATTTGTTATACTATCTGTGTAATGCGCCCAAATCCGCGCTTCTGGTTTATTTCCAAGCGGTGTATGACTATAAGCAGACATTGATACAACCACTGCATCTCCATCATTTAAACCTGTAACCCACCAGAGATATATTTGAGGAGTTCCGCCTATTGGGTCTTCAATAACTTTCAAACTGTGAGTTCCTTCATAAGCCTGCTCAGTACTGTTTTCTACTGTGGCATTACCGTAAGTACCCAGTGCTGTCCCGGTACCGTCTTCCCATCCGTAAGACCAGCTTAATACGCCGAAAGCGCTTGCAGCACAAAATAATGCCGCGATTGTAGTAATAGTAAATAGTTTTTTCATGATTCCTCCTTTTTGTGAAAATTATAAATGTTAATAAAAAATGCGTTACATCAATTTTACTTAATAAATTGTTAAAAATATGTTGATGTTTTGTTAATATTTAATTTGCTGATAACCAAACAATCAATCTAACTTTATATTTTATCACAAGAGGCGGAAAATGTCAAGCACGTAAATGACAAGGTTATGTCAAGTAGTTTGTGAAAGTTTATGATAACAAATAAGCTTTAGCAAATATGATAAATATACCGAATTTTACAACCGTTTTTCATTTTATCGCAGTTTTGATATAATCTTAAACGTCTATTTATTAATGTACCTAAATTAAATAAATATGGAGAAACAAATGAAATGTCTTATTTCTATAATCGCTGTTTCGCTTATGTGCTCTTTCATATACGCTACAGACGAATCTACCCTGCCGGGAGCAACAATTATTGAACTGGATCAAATTGATCCCGGGAACGAAACTAAATCCACTGAACCGGAAGTTGTACAGCCTCTACAGCCGACAGTTGAAAAAACTGTAGAAACTGTAGAAACTGTAGAAACTGAAAACTTGTGCACTACCGTGCCCACACAAAAAAATAGCGACAAAACTGCAGTTTATACCGTTCAGCTAGGCGCGTTTAAAGCCCGCGAACGCGCGTTCGCACTCTACTGGCAACTTTCAAAAAAAGTTACTCCACTGCAAGTTACGGCTCCTATGCCTAAAGATAATCTTTATCGTGTGCGCTATGGCTCTTATCCTAACAGAGAAGAAGCACAAGCAGCCGCAAAAAAATTGCGCAAAAAAGGAATTGAATGCTTCGTTACAAAACTTAAAACTTTGGAAATAGTTCCAATAAAAAAGGAGAATTAATAATGGCTGATGTAAGACCGTTGAAAGCAGTGCGTTACAACAAGAAATCAAATTTATCTAATTTAGTAACTCAACCTTATGATAAAATTTCGCCCGAACTAAAAGAAGATTACAAAACAAGAGACCCGCACAATCTTGTTAATGTTCTTTTACCTGAAGAAAAAGAAGGCAAAACAAAATATCAAATCTCCGGAGAGACCTTTCATCAATGGATTGATAACGAAATTCTTAAACGCGATGATGAATCGGCGTTTTATCCCTATCGACAAAATTTCAATATCTTTGGCGAAAATCATCAACGATCAGGCTTTATCGGCTTGGTTAAAGTTGAACCTTATTCAAAAAAAATAATCTTTCCTCATGAAAAAACTCTGACCGGACCTAAAAAAGATCGCA
The DNA here is from genome assembly GCA_003648225.1 of Chlamydiota bacterium. Lineage (GTDB taxonomy): Bacteria > Auribacterota > UBA3054 > UBA3054 > B51-G9 > B51-G9. The sequence goes on along the minus strand of QMOL01000132.1, from coordinate 2,275 downwards.
TGGCACTCCTTAAAGAAGGTCGCGTTCATTATGGATTGATCTTCCTGCTTTATAAAGATGACGGTAAAGCACAAAAAATTATCGATGAAGCCATGCAGGGAAAAATAATCACCGAATTTAATGATGACTTTAATGTCGAAAACCAACTGTGGCAACTTACCGATAAAGAAAAAATTCACTCGCTTAATAACGCAATGGCAGATAAACAACTGTTTATCGCGGATGGACACCACAGATACGAAACATCTCTCGCTTACGCGCAGGAAAATTTAAACGATATTTCCGCTCAATATACAATGGCGATGTTTGTGAATATTAATTCTCCGCTTGTCGTTTTACCTACTCATCGTGTCGTTCGCGGAATTAAAAACTATACTCCTGCCGACCTTTCAGAGAAACTTAAAAAATATTTTGATGTTTCAGTTGTTGACGGAATCGACGCGACAATAACCGCTACAAAAAGTTCCGATGAAATTACTATAGGTGTGTTCGACGGAGAAAAATATCTCGTCGCTAAACTTAAAAATGAAAATGCAATGAAAGAATCGTGCGGCAATTATTCGGAAGCGTGGCGCTCACTCGATGTTGCTGTTCTTCATACTTTGATTATCGAAAAGTGTCTTGGAATTACTCAGGATAAAGTCGCTAAAGAATCAGCCGTTTCTTATCATCGTAATCCTAAAGGCGCAGTGAAACTTGTAAAATCAGGAAAAGCAAATTGTGCTTTCTTTTTGAAACCTACGTCACCTGCGCAAGTTTGTGAAGTGGCACTCAACGGAGAAGTAATGCCGCAGAAATCAACTGATTTTTATCCTAAACTTCTATCCGGAATAACAATGTATTCTCTGGATTAGTTTTTGTTGTCGCTAAAAATAAAATAAATAAATATTAAGGAATTCGTGAAATCTAATAAAGATCCTATTGTTGTAATTGGAATGGGTTGTGTCTATCCAGGCGCTCATTCTCCGGAAGAATTGTGGCAAAACGTTCTCGCCGGCAGACGTTATTTCCGTAATGCTCCGGATGAACGTCTTCCGAAAAAAGATTATTTTGATCCTAATAAATATGCTCCCGGAAAAACTTACTGCGATAAAATGGCGGTGATTACTGATTGGGAATTTGACCCGCTCGAATTCCAAATTCCTCCAATCTCCGTTTATACTTCCGATATTGCTCACTGGCTCGCTCTTTACACTGCACGTGAAGCTATTAAAAATTCCGGATTGAACCTTGATGAAATCGACCGTACAAAAATCGGTGTAATAATCGGAAATACATTAACCGGCGAATTCTCTCGAAGCCATAATCTGATGTTTCGATGGCCATATGTTGAACGCTCAATCCGCCGCGCGCTTTCCGGCAGCAGTGAGTCGTATGTTGATTCTGTCGTTGAAATGGTGGGGAAAGTTTATAAAGCTCCTCTGCCGGAAATCACAGAAGATTCTTTGCCGGGAAATATGTCGAATACTATCGCGGGAAGAATCTGTAATACTTTCGATCTTGGCGGAGGATGTTATACCGTTGACGGCGCTTGCTCTTCTTCACTTCTTTCTATTGCTCACGCCTGCAGCGCCCTTCTTGACGGTGAAATGGATGTCGCTGTCGCCGGTGGAGTTGATGTGAGTCTGGACCCTTTTGAAATTATCGGTTTCGCGAAAACTACCGCGCTTTCCGCTGATGATATTCGCCCTTATGATGAACATGCTGAAGGTCTACTACCAGGCGAAGGATGTGGAATCGTTCTTCTTGCCAGGGAAAGTTTCGCAAAAAAAATCGGAGCCAAAATTTACGCGGCTGTTCCAGGTTGGGGCTATTCTTCTGATGGCAGCGCGGGGATTACAGCGCCGGAAGTCGAAGGGCAAATGCGTGCATTGAAAAAAACTTATAAACGCGCGGGATATCCAATCTCAGATGTTCAACTTATTGAAGGCCACGGAACAGGCACTACTCTCGGTGATAAAGTTGAAGTGAGCGCGATTATGCAATTGCTTGAACAGGACAATAAAAATTCAATTTGCAAAATCGGCAGCATAAAAAGTAATATCGGCCATTGTAAAGCTGCTGCAGGAGCCGCTGCCTTTATCAAAGCGGTAATGGCTTTAAAAAATAAAATCATCCCGCCAACAACTAATTGCGAAAAACCTAATGCTTCTTTTGGAACACCCCTAAGTAAACTTGTTCCGGCATTTACAGGCTCGGCGTGGGAAAAAGATGGATCGCCGAGAAGAGCTTCGGTTAGCGCTATGGGCTTTGGCGGTGCTAATTCGCATATTAC
>QMOL01000131.1 GCA_003648225.1 Chlamydiota bacterium | reverse complement strand
TAATTGCCGGAACTTTTACTTTTATATTTTTTTCTTTAATCATTTCAGCGATTTCGCCGATGGTTGAAGATAAAGTTTCCTGTTCATCTGTAGTTCCGCAGCTGACAATAGCGATTGGAGTTCTTTCATCGCGCCCGTTATCGGTTAATTTTTTTACGATCATATCGAGATTATCGAGTCCCATGAAGAAAACCATAGTAGAAACTCCGCAGGCGACTTTTTCCCAGTCAACATCAGTATATTTCTTGTTTAAATCCGTATGACCGGTTGCAAAAGCAAGTGTTGACGAATAACCTCTAAAAGTAAGTGGAATTCCCGCATAAGCTGCTGCAGCGATAGCGGAAGTGATTCCCGGCACGACAGCGAATTTTATTTTCTGATTTACTGCCTCGCGGGCTATTTCAGCTCCCAGTCCGAAGATAAACGGGTCACCTTCCTGGAGTACGCCGACTGTTTTTCCGTCTTTTGCAAATTTGATAATCTGCTCGTTAAGTTCGTCAAGTAGGGAAGGATTATTAGTTATCGTTTCATTAATTTTTATAAGTTTAGCGGAAGCACCTGCTTGTTTTGCGAGAGAGCTTTCGACAGAAGCATCGTAAAAGACCACATCACATTTTTTTAAACAGTTAATTCCTTTAACTGTGATAAGTTCAGGGTCACCGGGACCCGCGCCGATTATATAAACGAAGCCAGTATTCATAGGATTAATAGTTGTGGATTTAATGAAATATTCAATATTCAATACGCCACAGGCGCACTTTTAAAGCAGAAATTCTCAATGCCAAAGGTATGAGTTTTTAGTTATTTTTTTGTTTTTAGAGTGAATTCAAGTTTCTTTCTTTAGATTCTTTTTCGCAGTTTCAATGCTGGTAAAAAGGATAGATATTAGTTCTTCGTTTTCCTCTAACAATGGTATTACTTTAGATACCGATTCAATTAATTCGGCTTTTATAATTATTTTTAACCACACTCTTGTTTCTTTTAATTCTTTAAGCGAAAGTTTAATTTTATGTATAAAGTTCGCTCTTGATTCAGCACTTTGGGCTTCACCATAATTTGGAGCAGGTGACATTCCACTTCTTAATATTTGTCCTTTAACATGATTTCCAATATATGTATTTGGTAAACTTTCTGTTAATCTAATTATTCTCACAGCAAAATCAATTAGTCTTTCTTCCAAATCGAATTCTTTATACTTTTTCATGACCATGAGTACATGTTATTGCATTAGGAAAATTTCTTGTTGCAATGAAATAATGTGCGTATTTTCGCACAGTCATATTGAGTGTTTAATCAGATTACGGATCACGGATTCATGTTCCAAGCAGTCGGACAAAACGTTCCTTTTTCATATCCGCTTTTTTCTTTTTTCTTACAACGGTTGTAACCGGAGTCAAAGCAGTATCGCCTTTGATTTCACCAACGAGAACATTTGATTTTCCGCTTTTTAAAGTTTTAACCGCGGCGATTCCAAGCCGTGAAGCAAGGACTCTGTCGCGTGCGGAAGGATGTCCGCCGCGCTGGATATGTCCAAGGACACATACTTTTCCTTTGAATCCGATGAGTTTATAAACTTTATCTGAAATTTCTGTTGCGCTGCCCGCATCATCGCCTTCAGCGACAATAATGATCGCGCTTTTTTTACCGGCTTTTTTCTGAGCAACTATTGAATTTGCCAATGCGTCAATATCGGTTGTTACTTCAGGAATCAAGGCAAGTTCGGCACCTCCTGCAATTGCTGCTTCGACTGCGATAGCGCCTGAATGTCTTCCCATAACTTCAACGAAAAACAATCTATGGTGGGATTCGGCGGTATCACGGATTTTATCGATTGCGTCAACGGCGGTATTAACCGCGGTATCAAAACCGATAGTGAAATCGGTTCCGTACATATCGTTATCGATTGTACCCGGGAGACCTACGAATGGGATACCGAAATCTTTATTCAGTTCATATCCGCCACGAAAGGAGCCGTCGCCGCCGATAATCACCAATGCATCGATACCGGCATTTTGAATATTTTTAGCGGCTTTTTTTCGTCCGCGCTTTGTTCTGAATTCTTTTGAACGGGCGGTACCGAGGATAGTTCCGCCTTTATGAACAATTCCGGCAACATCGCGAGCACCGAACTCTTTGAAGTCACCATCGATTAACCCTTGCAAACCATTTTTTACGGCAATAACTTTCATTTTATACGCACATGCGGATCTAACAACGGCACGCACACAAGTATTCATTCCGGGAGCGTCCCCGCCTGAAGTAAGAACAGCGATAGTTTCAACTTTCATAGTATTAATTTAGTTTTTATATTTATATTTATATTTTAGTCAACAAATTATATCAAAAAAGTGTATTTAAAGCGACAACCCTTGACAGTAACTATTAAAGAAAGTAAAATAGAATAACGGACAAAATAGATAAAGCGGACAAAGCGGCAAAGCAGACAAAAAAAGGTTATCGAACACCTGGAGGAAAAATGACGGATACATATATTTTAACAGATATTAAAAATAGAATTTGGAAAGAAAACTTTAACTTATCTCCCGAAAATGAAAACTGGTCAGTAAATAAATTCGTTTTAAATGGCGGACAAGCATCTGGAATGGATATTATTGAAATTAATAACGGTACTCTTTCGTTTTCTATTCTGCCAACCCGCGGAATGGGGATTTGGCGCGGAAATTATAAAGGCAATACTCTTGGTTGGGATTCACCGGTACACGGTCCGGTAAATCCTTCACATATAAACCTTGATTCTGAAAACGGGATAGGATGGCTTGCTGGTTTTGATGAATTGATTGTGCGCTGCGGTCTGGCAAATAACGGAGCTCCCGGAGTTGATGTCATTCACCACGCTGATGGCAAGACACACGAAACTGTTTTACCGTTACACGGGAAGATCGCGAATATTCCCGCGCATTTTGTTTCAGTAGAAATTGAAGAATCCCATCCACAAAAAATTTCCATTATTGGTGAAGTTGATGAAGCGATGTTGTTCATGCCGCATTTACGTTTGAGAACTAGAATCGAAACAGTTGTTGGTTCAAATTCTATCAAAATAATTGACGAAGTTGTGAATTGCGGGACTTCAGAAACAGAAATCGAATTGCTTTATCATTGCAATTTTGGTTCGCCGTTTTTGGAGAAGGGGTCCGAACTTGTCGCGCCTGTTTGCGAAGTTGCCCCACGCGATGAAATTGCAGTATCTGGCGCGGAAAATTATTTTTTGTGTGATGAGTCTGCTGTAGGTTTTGAAGAAAAGGTTTATTTTTATGATCTTGCCGCAGATGAAAAAGAAAATACAGTTGTAATGTTGAAAAATAAATCTGCTGATAAAGCGGTTGCACTTCGCTTTAATAAAACTGAACTGCCGTGGTTTACTTTCTGGAAAAATACTGCCGCAGTAGAAGATGGATATGTTGTTGGGCTTGAACCCGGAACAGACTTTCCGAACAATCGGTCATTTGAACGCGAATGCGGGAGAGTAAAAAAAGTATTACCCGGTGGCAGTTATAAAATCAATCTTGAGATGGAAATTTTTGATGATGCGGCCATAGTAACGAGAATTGAAAATGAGATTTCAGAGATTCAGAAAAATAATGTTCCGAAAACTCATCTTAATCCTATAACAAAATTTTCAAAATTATGAAACGATTATTATTTGTAGTATTTATTTGTAATTATCTGTTATACGCATATAGTGAAAAATTACCTTCATTTGAAAGCAGAACGCCATTATTTACACGGATATCTCTGTCGAAAAATGATGATACAATTCTTAAACTGGCTTATGACAGCGAGGCAGGTAAATGTGGTGTTATATTCATGTTAAAAAACAAAAATATTAGTGTGAATTTTTTGCCGGGAAATAAATCTAAAAAATTAAATAAAATAAAATTAATCAAATTTGATAAAAAGTACAATGAATTTGATACTGTCTTAATATCACCATTAGAAAAAGCAAATGATGAATTATTAGCTTATATTAAACTCGCTATTAAAGGTGAAGATAATGATTGCTTTTTTTCTCATATATTAGTTTATGTTAATGATAATAAAGATGAAGACATACAATGGATTTATTATTATAAGGGCTGTTTAGAAACTGCTGACGAATTAACACAGTCTCCGATTTTCAGATATTATAAAAAGCCTGAATTTAAAATTAAACATACCCGCCGAAACATAATAAGCATAAATCTTTCTCAAAAAAACAGCAAATTATCTTTATTGAGTTGTAAAAAATCATGGGGAAATAATCGCAAAAATTCAATTCAATTAACTTTTACTAAAAAGAATTGGGCAGTTGTAAAAAAAGACTCTGTTAATAAATTAACTGTAGGTTCTGCTCAATATGAAGTAAATCTTAATACAGGAAAATATTATATGGTTACTTCAATGGAAGGTGGTCCCTTATGGAATGAAATTGCAGCAACTAATATTGTTATTGTTAAGCAAAAGTTAATTGGAGGTACGGGAACAACAGACATTAAACTTTTGCCTTTTAAAAAATCAAAAAAAGAGATAAAAGTGCGAAAAAGTACATTGGGAAAAATAAAAAAGAAAAAAAGCAGGGGAAATAAAATTTAATGAGTTGTCTGCAAAAGATCAGAAAAATATCTTAAATTAAAAAAACATTTTCTGCATTATGTCAGCAAAAATAATAATTAATGATATTATCTGCAGGTACAAATCTACCGGATGGCAACTTGGCCCCATCTCGATAAATTTTAACGCGGCAAAACTAACGGGGATAATTGGTCCTAATGGTTCGGGAAAGAGCACATTTATTTCCGCTTTAGCACGAAAACTTGATTTTGAAGGTGAAATTAAAATAGGTAAAAAATCAATAGAAAAATTCTCGAGCGAAAAATGGGCGAATATTGTCGCTTATCTGCCACAACGTATTCCAGTGCAATTTGATTTTTCAGTTGAACAAACAGTCGCGTTCGGCAGGTTCGCCAAAACGGGTTTAATGGGATTTTTGGAAGAGGCAGATTACAGTGTTATAGAAAAATGTTTAAAACAAACTGATTTAATTGATTTGCGGAACAGAATGTTAAGCGAACTTTCAGGCGGTGAACTCCAACGTACGCATCTTGCATCTGTTCTTGTTCAGGAACCGCAAATACTTTTACTTGACGAGCCGACATCATCACTTGATATTCATCATCAGATAGAGTTTTACGGACTGGTTCGGGAATGTGTTGATAGTGGAATAACAGCGATAATTGTTACACACGAGCTAACTTTAGCGTCGCATTTTTGTGATGAATTAGTTTTACTTTCCGGGGGGAAATTAATGGAACATAACGTTCCTGAAAAAGTTATTCGTGAAGATCTTATTCGTGAAGTGTATGGAGAAAAGGTTTGCGTGCTGGCTCATCCGGAAACAGGGAGGCCGATGGTTGTGCCGGAGATAGATTAAAGAAATATTCAATATTCAATACGCCACAGGCGCACTTTTAAAGCAGAAATTTTCAATGAAAAAGTATAAAGAATTCGATTTGGAAGAAAGACTAATTGATTTTGCTGTGAGAATAATTAAATTGACAGAAAATTTACCAAATACATATATTGGAAATCATGTTAAAGGACAAATATTATGAAGTGGAACGTCACCTGCTCCAAATTATGGTGAAGCTCAAAGTGCTGAATCGAGAGCGGACTTTATACATAAAATTAAATTTTCGCTTAAAGAATTAAAAGAAACAAGAGTGTGGTTAAAAATAATTATAAAAGCCGAGTTAATTGAACCGGTATCTAAAGTGATACCATTATTAGAAGAAAATGAAGAACTAATATCTATCCTTTTTACCAGCATTGAAACTGCGAAAAAGAATCTAAAGAATGAAACTTAAAAATCGAGAATTTTACTCTTTGAAAACAAGAAGAAAATAAAATTCATAACTTTGACATTGAAAATTTCTGCTTTAAAAGTGCGCCTGTGGCGTATTGAATATTGAGTGTTTAGTTACTTAAAAAAATGACCAAGCCTTTAACATTTAAAAACTGGCTTTTAACTCTCACAATTTATATTGTGATTGCTGCGGTTGCGCTTGGGGTAACACCATGGTTTGGTGCTGTTAAAATAAATGTCGCGAGTATTTTGCGGGATTTTTTTTCGAATAATGAATCTATTAACTCTATGATTTTTTTCCGGCAACGTGTGCCGAGAGTCGTATTGGGATTTTGTGTTGGTGCCTCGCTTGGCCTTGCCGGCGCGGCATTTCAGGTTTTACTGCGGAATTCACTTGCAACACCTTATACTTTGGGAATAGCGAGCGCGGGAACTTTATGCGCGGCATTATCATTTGTATTTCCAAGCTGGGCATTTTCAATAGGACCATTTTCTACAACATATATTTTAGCGTTTGCCGGTTCTGCTTTTGCCGCGATATTTATTATGCTTCTCGCGCGCCGCGCCGGGAACACATCAACCAACACATTAATACTTGCGGGAGTAGCTGTAAATTTATTTTGCGGAGCCGCGTTGTTATTTTTAAGATTTATTGCTGATCCGCAGCATTTAGTTGCAATTGACAGGTGGGTTATGGGCGGGATAATTACTATTGGTTACAGTGAATCAATAAGTATTTTTGTTTTTCTGCTTATTGCCGGATTTTTTCTTATGATAAATTCTCATTCGCTAAACCAAATGGCTTTCGGTGAAGCTCTCGCCGGAAGCCGTGGTGTTAATACTAAAAAACTATTCTTTACAACTCTTGGTGCGGGAGTGATTTTAACCACATCTGCTGTTGCAGTAGCTGGTCCCATCGGTTTTGTGGGATTAATTATTCCGCATGGAGTTAGAATTTTTTCGGGAAATGATCAAAGAATTGTTTTGCCTGCATCCGCGCTTGCATCGGGAGCGTTATTAGTCATTTGTGATGCGTTTGCGCGCACGATAGTTTCGCCCACGGAAATTCCTGTTGGAATAATCACCGCGTTTCTCGGAGCACCGATATTTATGATTTTGCTTATTAAGCGATTGAACAAGTAAAATTAACCACACAAGAATTTATTACCACAAAGGGCACGAGAATCACGAAGTTAATAAAAAGGATTATAATTCTGTCAAAAAATTATTCAGGAGCGTTAGCTACCATTTCTTCATTGGTTTTAATTCCATCTTTATGACTTGTTTCACCTTTGTGTCCTGCAGCCCTCTTATTGATTTCGCCAATTTGTTCTGAATGGCCGTATAAGGTGATAGAATCGCCGGCTTGGAAAACGGTATTGCCTTGTGGGATGCCAATATAATCTCCGGAAGTTTTTCGAATACCCAGAACTAAAATGCCTTCTTCATCAAGTTTTGCGTCTGCCAGAGTTTTATTTTCGAGCCAGTCATTTTTCTGAACTGGTATTTCAGCGAGAATGAAATTACCGTTTAAGCAGAGTAAATTATCATAATCATGTTCAATGAGATTGGTATGTTCTTTAAAGAATTTTTGAATAATTTTGCGCAGATATTTATCCGTTGCTTTTGATAAAGTTAAGAACAGGAGGAAGCCAAGGCCGGCAAGAAAAACTATTACTGAAGTCCATCCTTTATCATTTTTAATATGCATAAATGATAAAACGCCGGTAGCCATTATAGCCACAAAGCCCACATGTCCTATCAACATCAATTTCATTATAATTTTTCGCCGTCGCGGATCTTTCATAATTACTTCAGATTCCGATGTAGTAAAACCGGCACCGCTAAGGGCGGAACGCGCCTGAAATTTGGCGGATACATCTGACATTCCTGTTAATGAAAGAGCTACCGCTGCAATGCGTGTAGTAAGCAGAGTCAACGTGATAATTGTTAGGAAAGTAATAATTCCGATCATGATATTTTATTGGATTATTGGATTATTGGATTATTGGATTCAATTAAGATTATATCAAAAATGACTTGATATATCGAGATGATTTTATTTATCACGTTATGCTTATTAAATTTTACTGACAATAAATTTGCGTATAGCGCAAATTTTCTTGTTTGTTCCTGCAAGTTATCAAAAATCAGC
>QMOL01000130.1 GCA_003648225.1 Chlamydiota bacterium | reverse complement strand
TTCTTAACTAACATTCTAATATAATTTGCATTTTTTACCGGCAGAAAAATTTTTGCATTTTTAACAGGCTGAAAACTTTTATTTATAACTGCTACATAAGTTTTTGATCCTAAAACACCCATTTTTACAATTAGTCCATTCGCTTGCTTGCTTTGAGGAATTTCTTCCATTGGAATATCCGGTAATGAAAGGAAATTCATAAAAAAACGTCTCGCATAATTCGCAAAAGGAAAACATACCGGATTGGCCTGCTCAAATGAAAGATATGTCGGATTTGCCACACTCATAAGTGAAACAGGTTCATACATCATAAATTGCCGCGAATGATAAAATGTTTCTCCCGCAAAATATGAACGCTGCTTTTGTCTAAGATAAATTTTTGTCGTGGAATGAATCGCAGGCACAATCTTAACAGCCAGTTTCCCGTCACGCTTAAACATCTTCAGATATTTAGCGGAATTGGATGCTAATTTACCATACACAGGAGCTTCACATAAAATTGTATTAGATGATGCGGAATCAAGAAATAATCCGTCTTCAGTTGTTGTCCATTTACCTATGGCATTTGTTAAAATATCATCATTGACTTTAGGAAGAGGAAATCCTTCAAAAGGAAGATTTCTGATTTGCTTCATTTTAGTATTCCATTTTTGAAGAGATTCAAAATAAACATCTTCAAACGGCATGCCGGACCTGCGCCAATGATAATAAATCAGTGGACCGGTCTGTGCTTCAAGTAAATCTTCATAAGTTTTATGTAACTTTTCAAGAAAACTCATCAATTTACCCTGATACCATTTTCTGTATTCGGATTGAAAACGAGCAATAATATCCAACCGTTTTTGTTTAAGAGTTTCTCCTTTCAATTTTGTTTTAGTTTCTTTTTCAAATAAATTAATCGCATTTTCAGAATATGAAGTCGAAAGAAAATTTGCCCTTCGGCGAACAATTAACTGTCTTAATATATCTTTATATTTCCCCTTTATATTTAACACACCTTCACAAATAAGTTTTTTTGCGTCTTCAAGCGTTTCCGGATAAGTTATATCAGCAGAATCTGATAATTCTTTTCCGGTTGAAGGACGAACATATGGCAATGGCGGCTTCCCGTCGGATTTAACCACATGAGCTTTCTCCGGCAGATCATCAGAACCACCATATTCGAAGCGAGGAAATACATTTAATTTCAATTGATATGACCAACGTAAATATTCAGACCAGAAATTATACCGTTTGTTTGAATCTTCAATTTTATCAGTTTCATATTCAGTACCCTCAATCAAGCTCCTAACTGGTTGTCTGTACTGTTCAGACTTAAAAAGTATTGAATTGTTAGCAGTTCCATGCGCGTTCCATGAAAGCACAGCCGGGGCAACAGAATTCAAGCCATAAAAAACAGTATTAATCAACGGCGAGAAACGCACATTGTCTTTCGGCAGAGCATCTTCCGATTCAACCCATGTATATCTTTGATATTCCTTGGGAAAAGTCCTTTTAATTTTCGGAATCCCCATAGTCTGAAATTCATTTAATGTAATCTCAACTAAAAGCGGTTTCCGACTGAATGGTGCATTTAATGAACCCGGATCAGCCACACCAACATAAAATCCGCTTCTAATTTCTTGAACTCCTGCCCAAACAATAAATTTTGCGGTTTCTACTTTCTTGCTCAAAGGAAATTTTATTTGTTCTGTAAAGTATCGCGGCTCAGGCTGCCCCATGGTATGAGCTGTATGAATTCCGGGTGAATATAATTCATTGCCGACAAGAAAAGAAAAAGTCCGGGGCGCATCTTCGGGATATTTGATTTCTAATAGATAAGGCATATTTAATTTTAAATTTACTCCAAGCATATATCCGAAAAATCCACGGTTATGGGTTACAGCACGACCTATACCGTTCCATATATTTGTCCTTCGTGAGCCCGTCAAATGGTCGGTTACCATTTCCTCTCCCAAAGACTCATCTGTCCGTCCGTCCCGCAATTGATGATTATCGTCTTTATAGCCACATCCCACAGAATCATTTGGAATTAAACTGCCAAGATAATCAGGATCTCCTGTATATTCAGGCTTAGGCAGAACAGTAATTTGCTTCATTGTTCGCCATTCCACATCATTACCTCTGCCGACTTTCATCATCAAAAGATAATTTCCGCTGAATCTAAAACGCAAGTTAATATCCTGCACATCTTCCATATCAGAAATAAGGCGACCGGTTCCGCTATTATAAATTTTACAATCTAAATCTACTTTTTTCGAAGCACCGGTTGGCGCCATGAATGAATTATCAATTATTCTCGCATAATATGTTTTCCCTGCCCGAATAATATCTTTATCGTTTTCAATATTAAGAACAAATTTCTTAGCGTTCTTCATTGGACCTCTATGAAGTATTTTCCCTGTTGACGCATCGATTATTGTCTCTTGAGGTCCTCCCTGCATATGAGAATACATCGTATCATTATAATATCCATATCCGCAGGCAATATAATAATAATGCGGTAATCCGGGTAACTTGATAGTCCGTCTGATTACTCCGCCATTACTCCAGAATGTCGCGTTCGACAGTTCCACCATGGCAAATTCAATACCATTCGTATATAAAAAGCGAACATAAGGCGCCGTGATTAAATCATCATGCTCCTGTGTTGTGAAAAGTGTGCACCTTGCATATGTTTCACCTTCACTCAAGTTTACTCTTACATCGTATTGCAATTCATCATAATTGTTCCCGGGAGAAGGAATCCTTAAATATACCCATTCTCCCGGCTTGCGTATTACATGTACTTTTTTCTTCGGAGGCCGAAGGTGTAATTTACCCGGCGAGGCTGCAGTCGAAATTTTACAAAACGCGAATACGGAAAGTAAGATAAAAAGTGATACAAAAATTTTGTTTGATAATTGTTTACTTGTTTTCATAATCAAAATGTTTTTTATTAGTTGTTTATAATTCAATTAATGTTTTTAGCTCACCCCCCTCAAGAATATCTCCCCTTCTTATCAGGCAAAAAGTCAACTGAATATAATTTGCCGTTTCCAAGTACAGTATATATTCTACCACAGAAAAGTTGTCTCGTCAATACCTCATGAATCGTGTTCATTATTCGTTAATCTACATTCGATATTCAAAGTTTGATTTTGGACCGTAACAACTGCAGTTGGCTGCAGATTCCGGCTGCGCCAAAAAATATCCGCAATTGCACCGAGGGCCAACAATCGCTGACATTGACAGATTATCGGTTATTTCCATACACATTCCCGCCATAAATGTCTTGTGCAACTATTACAGGAAAATTATCATATTCAAGACGATGTACCGCCTCTGTTCCTAACTCTTCGTAAGCTATAACTTCGCAAAATTTTATCCGCTCACTCAATAATGCTCCTGCTCCACCAATCGCAGCAAAATATACCGCCTTATACTTTTGAATTGCTAAAGCAACTTCAGCGCACCGCTCACCTTTACCGATAAGACCACGAACACCTGCTTTTAAAATTACAGGCGTGTAAGAATCCATTCTGTACGATGTCGTTGGACCGGCCGAGCCGACAGGGCGTCCCGGCGGAGCAGGTGCGGGACCGGTATAATAAATTGTAGAATTTTCCAGTTCGAACGGTAATTCCCCGCTATTTTCAATCGCCTCCACAATTTTTTTATGAGCCGCGTCACGTGCGGTGTAAACTGTTCCGCTTAGTAAAATATGTTCACCTGCGTGAAGATTTGATACAATATCTTCATTTAAAGGAAGTTGAACAAATCTGGAATCTAAAACGCTCATTTGCTTAATTATTTATCTTAATCAGTTTGTCGTAAAACACCGCTTATTATCTTTATTTATAATACCAAAGGTCAAATTATAATACAAGTAGATAAAACCTACCGGGTGCATGGAAATTTTCGGAATTGGTTAATGGAGGGGCAGCATCCATTCCATGGATTTTTGCAACGAATTTTTCTGTATTCTGTAGCCGACCTCGCTGAGGTCGGATTTCTCTGCAGTTAGCGGCAACGTGGTGCCCTAAGAATTTCGGGTTGGCTGCGGAGGCCGGTCTTGTTTATTTCCGGATATTATCTGCACAGCCATTGACATCTAATCAAAAGAAATGTATAATTCTTTACTGTTTATTAACCTTTAACTATTTAAATATTAAACTATTAAATGTCTGAACTTAAATCAGTAATTTTTGACCTCGATGGTGTGCTCGTTGACTCACACTTTCTTCATTATAAAAGTTGGCAGCGGCTCGCTGACGAACTCGGTCTTAATTTTGACGAAAAAATGGGCGATACTTATCGCGGAATGGAACGCTCGGAATGTATGAGAATTATGTTTGAGGAATTCAACGCTCAATCCGCTCCGCCAATGAATATAATCAACGAACTTACCGATAAAAAAAACGTTTATTATCTTGAACTTCTAAATAATGCAACTGCTGGCGATTTACTTCTACCAGGTTCAATTAAATTATTAGAATCATTACGCAGTGAAAATATTGGAATTGTTATCGCTTCAGGAAGTAAAAACGCGAAACAAGTAATCAGACATGCCGGTTTTCAAAATTTAGTAGATACAATCATCGACAGATTTGATGTCGAAAACACAAAACCTGACCCCGCTATTTTTCTCGAAGCAATTAAAGCTACAGGTTTCCCGGCTGAAAATTCAGTCGGTATAGAAGATGCCCTGCTCGGCGTTGAAGCCCTTCGTGCCGCGGGATTGAAATCTATCGGCGTAGGGCATTATGTTGACACAGCTGACCTTCATGTCGAAAAAATCGCGGATTTAACCATCGAAATGATGAGAAAATTATTGAATAAGTGAAAACTATCTCTTAATAAATGATAAATTAATACTAATAAATAGATAATATGACATCTGCCGAAATAAGAAATACTTTCATTGATTTCTTCAAAGAAAAAAATCACTCTGTCGTGAACAGCTCTCCCGTAATTCCTCTTGGCGACCCTACTCTGCTTTTCACAAACGCGGGAATGAATCAATTTAAAAACCTTTTTGTCGGTATCGATAAACGACCTTACACCCGCGCAACCTCTTGCCAAAAATGTATTCGCGCGGGCGGAAAACATAATGACCTTGATAATGTTGGAAAAACACCGCGCCATCATACTTTTTTCGAAATGCTCGGAAACTTCTCCTTCGGGGATTATTTTAAAGAAGACGCTATCGCTTTCGCACACGAACTCCTTATCAATAAATTTAATATGCCTAAAGAACATCTCTGGATTTCCGTTTATGAGAAAGATGATGAAGCAACAAAAATATGGCAAAAATATTTCCCCGAAAATAGAATCGTTAAACTCGGGAAAAAAGATAACTTCTGGGAAATGGGCGAAACCGGCCCTTGCGGCCCTTGCACGGAAATACATATCGATATGCGCTCGTTTTTTGGCGAGTGTAATCCTCAAAATTTGGCGTTCGACGATGAACAATGCCTCGAACTTTGGAACCTGGTCTTTATGCAGTTCAATCGCTCCGATGACGGCTCGCTTGAACCTTTGCCAAAGCCAAGCGTTGATACCGGCGCGGGACTTGAGCGGATAACGTCTATTCTTCAAGGCAAACATTCAAACTATGAAACTGATCTCTTTACACCGCTGATTGATAAAGTTACTGAACTTTCGTCTGTCCCGTACACTCCACTCTTATGCTACGGTAAAAAAATAATGAGTGATGAGGAAATCGAAGCGGGAATGCCTCATAGGGTTATTGCCGATCATATTCGAACACTCGCATTCGCTATTGCTGATGGCGCTGTTCCATCAAACGAAGGGCGCGGATATGTCTTGAGAAGAATTCTGAGACGCGCGTCAAGATATGGTCGCGCAATAGGAATTGATAAACCATTTCTCACAAAACTCCTACCTGTCCTTTCGAAAATCCTCGGAGAAACTTATCCGCAAATTGTTGAAAGACAAGACTATTTGACCGAAATGATTGAAATCGAAGAAAAACGTTTCGTTACTACTCTCGCTACAGGAATTGAACTCTTTAATAAAATTATTGAAAAAAATCCTTCCAATATAAAACTAATCTCGGGTGACGACGCTTTTAAACTTTATGATACTTATGGTTTTCCTCTCGATATTACTCTCGATATGGCTCGCGAACATGGATGGTCAGTCGATATTGACGGCTTTAACTCTGCTCTAACCAAACAGCGTGAAAAAGCTAAGTCGGCCCGCTCGGTCGCCGGTCCAAAATTATCTAAAATTTACAATGAATTATACGAACAATTCGGTGATACCACATTTCTCGGTTATGCGCAAATGAGAGCTGACAGTATCATTTTATCTATGCTAAATTACAATGGTGAACCATGTGAAGAACTTCATGAGGGCGAAGAAGGCTGGATTATCGTTGATCAAACTCCTTTTTACGGCGAGTCAGGAGGGCAAGTCGGTGACACAGGTAAAATGTACTCCAATAATGCCGATGCGGATGTTCTTGATGTTCAACGTCCGATAAATAATTTATTCTCTCACCATGTGAAAATTAATAAAGGCGTTTTTCACTCGCTTGACATCGCTGTACTCCAAACATCCGAGGAGGAAAGACAGGCAACTATGCGACACCATACTGCCGCACATCTATTTCACGCCGCGCTGCGCCAAGTAATCGGTAAACACGCTACTCAAGCCGGTTCTGCCGTTAATCACAATAGAATGCGTTTTGATTTCCATCATCATACTGCTCTTGTTTCCGGTGAAATTGAACAAATTGAACGAATCGTAAATAAAATCATTATTAGCGACCTGCCGGTGGAAATTACTGAAATGTCCTTGGAAGAAGCTCAAAAAACCGGCGCGACTATGCTCTTTAACGAAAAATACGGCGATATCGTTCGCTTGGTTAAAATCGCCGACTTCAGTTCCGAACTGTGCGGCGGAACTCACGCGCCGACAACAGGCTGCATCGGCTCATTCAGAATTATTAGTGAATCAGCTGTCGCTGCTGGTATCCGACGCGTAGAAGCTGTTTGCGGAATGGAAGCGTTTGAAGAAATGCTGCGGTCAAGACGCCTCATCTACGAATCTGCAAGAATCCTAAACGTTAAAGAGGATGATGTTCCTAATAGAATTGAAAAAATCATCGCTGATAATAAAATTATATCTAAAAAACTTAAAAATGCTAAATCAGGAAACATCGGCGATTATCTTTCTAAGACATTGACAAATCTTAAAGTGATTAATAATACTAATGTTATTGTCGCTAATGTAGGCGAAATCGATGCCGCTTCTCTAAGAAGCATCGCTGACGGTATCCGTGCAAAACTTGATGATTATGTAATCGTTCTCGGCGGAATAAACGAAGGAAAATGTTTGTTCGTGGCTCAGATCAGCAACGATAACATCAAAAAAGGCTTGCACGCAGGAAATATAATCAAACAAATCGCTAAAATTGTCGGTGGCGGTGGCGGCGGAAAACCGGAAACAGCTCAGGCAGGCGGCAAAAATCCCGATAAATTAGACGATGCACTTACAGAAGCAAAAAATATAATAGAAAAAATGTGAAAAATATTTTATGCGAATTACCGAAAATGAAAAAAATATTATTTGCAAAGTTGTCAATGCACGGGACGCTAACGCCAACATTTATCCATTCGGTTCCCGTGCGGATGATTCAAAAAAAGGCGGCAGTTTGATTGATGTGTTAAACCGTGCATGCAAACGAGATATTGTTAACTCTACAGATGAAATAAGAGAAATAAGAAATTTACGAAATGAAATCGCTCATAATTATGTTACTGAAGATTTAAAACCTTTCTTAACTGACATTAAAAACCAAATCCCTATTCTATTAGAAATAACTAACAAAATTAAAAAATATACGGAGAAATATTTATGAACGTTCCTCTCTTAGACTTAAAAGCTCAATTCAAACCAATGAAAAACGAAATAATGACGGCCGTTGAAAAAGTGTTCGATGCGCAATATTTTATCCTTGGTCCTACTGTTGCTAATTTCGAAAAACATTGCGCGGAATATATCGGCACAAATTTCTCCCTCGGAATTTCTTC
>QMOL01000129.1 GCA_003648225.1 Chlamydiota bacterium | reverse complement strand
TTTGATTAGCGGACATGATTTGAAAGATATGGAAGAGTTACTTATTCAAACTGCCGGAACAGGAGTGGATGTTTATACTCACGGAGAAATGTTGCCTGGAAATTCTTATCCTGCATTCAAAAAGTATTCCCATTTAATAGGTAATTATGGTAATGCGTGGTGGCAGCAAAAAGAAGAGTTTGAAACTTTTAATGGTCCAATTCTTTTTACTACAAATTGTATCGTTCCACCAAAACAAGATGCAAAATATGCCGGTAAAATATTTACAACAGGATCAGCAGGCTTTCCAGGTTCAATACATATTCCTGAAAGAGAAGAAGGAAAAAGTAAAGATTTTTCGCAAATTATTGAATTGGCAAAAACATGTGAACCGCCTGTTGAAATTGAAAATGGAGATATTGTAGGCGGGTTTGCTCATAATCAGGTTATTCAACTTGCCGACAAAGTTGTTGATGCAGTAAAATCCGGAGCTATCAAAAAGTTTTTTGTAATGGCTGGTTGTGATGGTCGTCATAAAACAAGAAATTATTATACTGAATTCGCTGAAAAACTTCCTAAAGATACTGTGATTTTAACTGCCGGTTGCGCAAAGTTTCGCTACAATAAATTAAACCTGGGCGATATTGGCGGAATTCCGCGTGTTCTTGATGCCGGACAATGTAATGATAGTTATTCACTTGTTGTTATAGCTTTGAAACTTAAAGAAGTTTTTGAGTTAAACGATATTAATGATTTACCTATTGAATTTAATATTGCATGGTACGAACAAAAAGCTGTTATCGTGTTATTGGCATTACTTTATCTCGGAATTAAAGATATTCATCTCGGACCAACACTCCCTGCTTTCTTATCACCAAATGTTACTAATGTATTAATTGAGAAATTTGGTATTGCCGGAATAGGTGAAGTAGAAGCGGATATTGAAATGTTTATGAATAAATAATTTTATTTTGAAAGAGATTCTCGGTTAACAATTAAATAAGTTAAACTTATTTTGTATAAACAAAATGGCACAGAGCTTTTTCTGTGCCGTTTTTTATTACCGTAGACTATGTTGAACTTGCCTTTCCGGTAACAGGAATATCCGCTTCAAAACAAGATTTATCGCTTTATAATCACCTCTAATTTGTTTTTTAAGGCAACTATTTATATCTCAAAAAGATAACTAAACAGTTTATCATACTGTGCAAAATCGGGAATAATAAGATTGGCTCCGGCTTTAATTAACCGTTCCCGTTTTTCTGTATTCAAACCATAACGACGTATTTCATCAGATGCAACTCCAATGGCTATCCCGCCTCGTTTCCGTACCTCGCGCAACTCGACCGGGCCGTCTCCAAACACCGCTAATTGAGGTCCTTTGAGATTATGTTCGCTTATAATTTTTTTTAGAATCATTTTTTTGGAGTATTTTTCCACATTCCCTGATGCCCCGAAAATTCCGCCATTAAACAAATCTGCATAACCTAACATTTTGGCTTCTTTGATTACATCTTCCTGATCGGTGCCACTAGCCAAATAAAGGCATATCCCTTTACTTTGAAGTTTTTTAAGAAATTCAACAGAGCCTTTTATTGTAAAATCCGACACATTAAGTTCTTCAGCTTTTAGACGGTTAATCCTTCCGTCGACTAACTTCATCAGAGCTTGATTATAAATTTCTTTATATCCTTGAGCGGAAAGGATCTCATCTTTTTTTACGTACCCGAATTCACTCACTATCTCTACCAAAGCCTGCATTTGAAGGATTGTCTGAATGCCGGTTGTCTTATCAATATAATTTTGAACATATTCCGTAACCTGAAGATATTCATCTTCTGTTGCGTGATGATAATGTTCACCTAAAATCGCTTTGACCATAACAGGTCCCATAATATATTCCCAACCCTGACGAAGTGTGGAAATAGTGCCATCATGGTCGAAAACCGCGTGCATAATCCGTTTTTTTTCAAAACTATAATCAATAATTTCGATATGTGTGTTGTTTAAATAATCGGCTTTTCGTATGTCTTCAGCAAGTTCAGGATTATAAAGATAATCCGCGTCAGAAGCGAGTTCCAAAATCTCCTGAGCAGTGGCTGTGCCGGTCTGACGAAGTTTCTGAACGACTACCGCTCCCGCATAATTAGCAATTCTACCTCCTTCTTCATAAGTCGCCCCAACTGCTAATGAGGCGGCCAAAGCGGCCATGATTGTATCACCTGCTCCGACAGGATCGGTTTTTTTCAATATTTGAATTCCCGGAATGACCGGGTTTTTAACGCCGTCATACACGACTAATCCGCGATTACCACGTGTAATATAAACAGGTTTACGGCAGCGTGAATATATTTCCTTAGCAAATTGCTCAACCTCTTCCAGCGGAACGGTTCGCTTAACCTCATAGTCATGACCGCACAACCGGGATGCTTCAGCGGAATTCATTTTCAAGGTCATATTCTCAAAACGATTACATATATCACGAGCGTCAACCAGGCAAACACACGATGGATATTGATGTGCCAGCCGAATTAAACCATTAATAACGCGGTCTGAATAGATGCTGTTTAACAACTGCTGGTTAATTATTAAAATATCCAGCGTACCGATTGATGATTGAAGAAGAGATAATAATTGGTCTTCTGTTTTAGCTGCGATTTTATTGTAGCGACCAAAGTCTATGCGTTCCTGTTCCTCGCCGTCTATGTGGGGTTTTGCGTAAACAGGAGTGTCCCATTTTTGTTTTTGGATGACAACACCATCAACATTGATTTTAATGCTGCGCAATTGATTTAACATTTCGCGACCGAAAATATCATCACCCAACACAGTAAAAACCTGCATTGTGCCAACCCCCATTGCCGCGAGATTGGATGTGATATTTCCAGCGCCACCTAATGAGTAATTTTGCGAAAGAACCGCATATGTTTCTTTGCCGGTTTCTACTGATAACTGTTTTTTTTCAGCTTCAAAGACCCAATAGGCATCCAGACAAAAATCTCCGACTATCCCTATCCGGGCTCTTTTAAATGATCTTATCAAATCCTCTAATCTTGTATTTTTCATTATTAGCTTTCTATTGCTGCTTAATTCCGGTACTCAGTTTTTGCACGGATTCCGGATATTGAATATTAGATAACTTAGCCGCCTGGCATTTGAAAACCGAATACTTCTGTACTATAATTGAAATTTTGTTAAATTTTAATTAAATTACTACTTATCTCCTTCTTTGATCCATGCTTCATTAAAACATGCGTGTTTAATCGTTTTTCCACCGCGGTCTTTGTTGTGATAACTATAGACAATATGTATTGCACCATTGCTGCCCTGTACAATTGAAGGGTAGGCTGCGGTAGTGCGCATATTCACATTTTCACGCGTGTCTCTCTCAAGATGGCGGATATATTTCCAGGTTTTTCCTTCATCAGTGGACAAAGAGACTGCAAGAGTATATCGTCCGTTTTCGGTGTCATTGTAAGCAATCACCCAATTGCCGTTTTTCAGTGTAACGATATCGGAACCCGAGCCTTCATTTGGAAGTATGCTGTCGCGGACAGGGCTCCAGGTCATTCCGTTATCTTTTGATTCGCTGATATGGTGGCGCTTTGGCGGAGGCCCGTTATCACGCATATAAGCAACAAGCGTACCGTCCCTTTTAAACGCGATTGCCGGTTGAATGCCCGCCGCGCTGACCAATGGTTCACTGAACTGCCAGTTTTTACCGCCGTCATCAGAGATAAGCATAATTGAAAGGTCAAGCCCATCAGAATAGAAAGGGATTATCATTCTCCCATTTTTCAGAAAGACCGCTTTGTTTTTTGTTTGCCATCCTAACCGGCGGAAATATGGATATCCCATTTCCTGATTGATTTTACTCCCGTCTTTTTTAATGAGTGTTCCGCCGCGCATCATATTTTCACCCTTCGCTTTCGCGAGTAAATTTTTTCCAAATTTTTCCCAGTCTTTTAATTGGGCTTCATTTGCTCCCTGCTCTTTAAGATAAGATGCATAGATTTTGAGCTGCCGCTCTATAGAATTAACAAAAGGGTCATTCGGTTGAATTCCACGCTCAGTTTTACCGCCGGGTTTAAAAATGATAACATCCTGCCATGACCATTCCGGTGCGCCGTTTTGCTGCATGTAATTCTTGCTTATACGGTAGCGGGGGAGTGAAGTTTCCCACTGATTGGCAATTACCGTGTACCACATCAACCATAATCGTTTTTGCGGGTCAATAAACAGTATTGGATTGATATCCGGAAAGCCCGGCACATCAGCCATAACGAAAGGCTCAGTCCATTTATTTCCTTTTCCTTTTAATAAACGGGCTCCCATTATACGCACATCATCCGCCCATCGTTCCCCCGATCCCTGGAACCATGCGGCAAGCAGGTCACCGTTTGGAAGTTCGACTATTGTTGATCCATGAGCATGTTCATTTATCAAAGGAAAGATTTCGGATGAGTTGTGATATGGTTTCATTTGAATAGTTTTTGGTTGTGTTTGCGCGAGAATTGTGGTGGTAAGAATTATCATTAGGATAATCGCAAAGATTTTTGTTTGATTTTTCATAGTAATTTTAAATTTCTCAAATTTTAAATTATAATACAAAATTTATTTCATCCATTTTAATGGCTTATCAGCAATTTAATCGCAAAGCAAACTTAACTATTATTTGGTTATAAGCCCATGATATAGTGCCATATAATAAGGTAGCAGAAACTTTGTACCCGAATCTTCATAGTTTCCATTTCCGCCTCTTCTCAGTTGAAAGCCGTTGAACCAGCGCTCATCGCCCGGTAGGGCTTTACCATCGCGCAACCACCCGATGTTTTCCTTTTGACCAGGAGTTGTGTCAAGGAGAATATCCAGGCGATGAGTATTATCAATTTGATAATTAATAAAGTCAAAAGGCATTTTCTGAAGAGCGTATGTAATATCATTCACCGGTGGTTCACTGGCGGAGAATTCTTTTATTGCGGCTTCCGCGTAGCCCGGGAACTGTGTAAAAACATTATCAGTTTTGTATATGCCTGTTTTTTCGATTTCATCAAACCGGTTGTCCATTGCTCCGTAGAGTGTATTCCAAAAAGGATTTTGCTCATTACTGATATGCAGCCAGGCATGTTCCAGACCGATCCTGTACATTAGCAGGAGTTCGGGATTCTGCTCATATTTCATTAAATTGTACATGCTCATCAAACACAGGTTATTATCCCATTCTACAACATAATCAGGCGGCCAGAAAATTTTTGGCTGCATTGCGTAAATATGGTATTTGTATCTGTCCCGCAGCATTTGTGCAGTTTCAGCATATTTCTTATTCCCGGTAACATGTTCGGCAACATTTAAAAAGGAGAGCATCATCATAGCGTTAAGACCGCGTTGATCCCATCCCTTTACCGAGTTGAAATAGCCAGGTGAGAAGTTGCCCCAGCGTGTTGGTTTACCGTCCCAATCACGAAGATAAAATCCGTTTCTGATCAGATGATCAGTAATTGCAGCGACCACTTCTCGAACCTGTTTTTTTTCATTTTCCGTTTCAGCTACCAGGTCATAATATAGAGCGTAGAAAAAATAATGTCCCGCGAGTTCATCGGAACTGGTATCACATTTCCAAAAATATTTTCCATCCTTACTTTTTACAAACCTCGGAAAAATATCTTTCCAGAACGGGTCACTTTTTTTCCTGTTCGCATTGAACTCACGGCTATATTGTTTGTTCATATCTTCCGGCCAGTCAACGGGTATAATTACCCGTGCCGGGAATCCTTTTTCATGTGTAATATCAACAAGCCTTTTACAAGCCAGGAAACTTCGCCCAGCCAATTCTTTAGCATGTTTGTCACCGGTTACGGCGTAGCGAAAAGCCTGAGCTGCACCATACATTGCGGTATAAAGGCCGTCATTATCGGAAATATTTGGTATTGCCGTGTTTGTGTCATAACGTTCTTTCAGTTTGCAATTGGCAACAAAACCGTCTCTTACATGGCGGTCTTCAACCTGCTTTGTGAAATATTCAGCTTTCTTGTCGAGGGTCGTAGGAAGAAGAGAGATTCGTCCGATGCCTTTTTTTGTGGCAAACCAGGCTGTTCCATCGTTTTGTACAGCGATATCGTTAATATAATTATCCGGCAGCCAACGTCGACCGTTACGATAATAAAATTTTCCGTTTTCATAACGAATTGCCCCAATCTCAGTGCCGAACCAAATAATGCCGTTGTCGCCTGCAGCCGCACAGGTGAATTTATTATATGGAAGACCTTCTTTACCTGTGAACAATTTCCATTTTCCGTTTTCGAAATACCCCGCACCTTCGTTCGACCCGAACCACAGACGGCCTTTCGTATCGAAAGCCAGAGCTTTTACATTACGCAACGCCCAACTGTAAGTTTCATCCGCGGGTAAGGCGCGGTGCCATTCAGTATTTGGTTGATTACACAGGTACAACCCGTTTTCACAACCTGCGGCGGTGAGCTTTCCTGAACTAATGACTGTGAATATTTTCCCGGCTTTCGTAGGGATTTTCAGTTCATCATATTTTTTTTCTTCAGGTGCAGATTTAGAGATTAATTGCCAGGAATTTTCTTTAAAACCGAAAGTTCCTTTACTTGTAACAGCAATGGGATTTTGATCTTCATCGATGTAGATACGCTGTACATGGTTATTATCCATTGTATATATACTGGATACATCTTGTGTGAATTGGAGGCTATTGGTTTGAGCAACAAATGTATTCATAAAAGCCAGTAGTAATAGTTTTATAATAAGTTTATTCATAGTGCTGAATTAGTATTTATTTTACATAGCCATTTATCCGCTTCTGTACGTAATTGTTTTAAACTTTCGTATGCATCTACCGGGAGTTTAATCCGTTTAGATCGACAAAATGGTGTTATGTGAATGCCTTTCTGCCGCAGATATTCTTTAGCGAGAACAGGATAAAACTTGCCTTCCATGATTTCGCAACACTTAGTCATAAAATCCTGAAGTTCACAAGACATTTCAGGAAATTCTTTAAAATTCCCGCAGAGCCAGACATAGAGTTCCGGAAAATAATTCGCGCCAATACCGCTAAAACCATCTGCTCCGGCCTGCAGCGATGCCAACAATGTTTGCGTATTGGCATTAAAAAGGCTGAGTGCTGAGTTTTCCCTGATTTTCACTCGGCTTCTGATGATATCAATTTGTGAACAGGTATCTTTTAAAAAATAAAATCTTTCGCTTTGTACAACCCAACGGAACGTTTCTTCCGATAATAATCTCCGGTAAGGCCATGGAGATTCGTACAAACCGAGTCGGATATTGTCCGGTATTTCCTGCAAAAATGAATCCATATTATGAAGCCAAACTTGATCATCTTCATTCTTGTCTGCTATTTGAGAAACCGCGACAGTTACAATATCAGCACCAATCCCGGAAATTCGGCGTACTAATTCAATCTGTTGTATTAATGAACCTGCGGACAGAGCGCCTGCGACGATGGGGACACGGTAATCCACGTGTTGCACTATATGCTCTGCCAGTACTGTTTTTTCCAGATCACTAAGATGGTTAACTTCCGCTGACATTGCGCATGCGAAGAGTCCTGTGACGTTTGACTGAAGGTAATAGTCAGTCAAATGGTCTACTCCTTGAAAATCCAGAGAACCATCTTCGCGAAAAGCTGTTAACATCACCGGATAAACACCTTTTGGTATGCCTGGTTTTATATTTTTTTTAGAAATATTCATGCGGTTTTATTTATGAATTCTTATATGTCCAGATAGTAAGATTATCCAGAGATTTCCTGCTTTTGAAATATGTTTTACCAAAAAGATATCCTATAACAAACATCACTATATTACCTATTACACCAGTGTAATAGAGGTCAAATGGAACAGCTAAAGATTCTGGCAGAAGATTATTCCCGGAAAGAATAGTCCAACCGGTGAATACAAGGGTACAGAAAATTCCACAAAAAATTGCTCGCTGGTCTGCAGCGGTGGTAAGCATACCGCACATGAACAAGCCAAAAAGTCCTCCACCAATTAGTGCTCCAAGTATTGTAAGAGTGTGCTGCAATGT
>QMOL01000128.1 GCA_003648225.1 Chlamydiota bacterium | reverse complement strand
TATCCTATTTTTTATCTGTTAATTTAATATTAATATACTTTCATTTTTTATCCAGACATTTCTTACAAATACCATAAAAATATCCTTGGAAATCTTCTATTAAATGCTCTTCAACCATGCATTTCTTCATCGGTATACACGGCTTTACTTCTACATCAAATACCTTCCCGCATTTTCTGCATAAAAAATGGTGATGCCAGTCTGTACGCGTTTCAAAATACGAACGCTCAGGGTCTATTCGTAAACTTTTTACTAGATTGTGTTTTCTAAAACATTCTAGTGTGGCATAAACCGTCGCTCGGGAAACCGATGGTAAAGTCTCTAATACTTTCGCGTAAACCTCATCAACGCTCAAATGGTGATTTGAGTTGACCAGAATTGAATAAACGAGTAATCTTTGCGGTGTAATTTTTATATTATATCCGCGAAGAATCTCGTGAGGATCTGTTATATTTTTTTTAGACACAATTGTCGCTACAGTTTTAGCTTAGTTCTCGCCGCTCGGAGGAAATTGTAATTCACTTCGCGAATTACAATTTATTTTCCGGATTTATTCCTTATTAATTATTTGTTTAGTTTTTAATTAAATCATTTTGATATTAATCATTTTGCAATTAAATTATTCTGTTATTCTTCGAAAACATTTTTTATTACCGGTATAAACAATTTCAGTTCATCCAGTTCAGCATCATCAGGGACAAACTGAACATAAGCTCCTTCCGCGGGAAGATTAAATCCCGCCTCCTGAAGTGATGACTCAAGCTCTTTGTAAGCTATTCTTGCCCAGCCGTATGAACCGAAAGTAAGAGCTGTTCTGCCTTTCGGTTTCAATCCTTTCATATACATCAATAACGCGGCAACATCAGGCAGAATTCTGTTGTTTAAGACCGGACTTCCCATAATCAGAACTTTAGACTCAAGAACATCAGCAATAATATCCGATATATGAGTCTCTTTGAGATTTATCAGTTTAACCGGTATCCCTTCCATATCAACTAATTCAAAAAGTTTTTTTGCCATCTTCTCGGTTGAATGCCACATCGTGTAATATACAATTACAACTTTATTTTTAGTTTCGTGCCGCGCCCACTTATAATAAAGTTCAATTAATTTTGAGATTTGTTCTTTACCGGTCCAGTTAATTCCATGAGAAGTACATATCATATCAAAATCCAAACCGCTAAGCGCGTCAAGAGCTTTAAGCGTTTGATTTCCATAAGGGAGAACAATATTCGCGTAATATTTTGCGGCTTCTCTAAACATGAAATCTTCCCCCACGTCATCTGCAAACCTTTCGGTCGATGCATAATGCTGACCAAAAGCGTCATTAGAGAAAAGTATCTTATCATAAGGACTGTACGTTACCATTGAATCCGGCCAATGAACCATAGGAACTTGTTGAAAAACAAGTTCACGCTTCCCTATATTAAGAGTGTCCCCTGACTTTACAACTTTAAATTTCCAGTCTTTTTTAAAATGACGCCTTAATTCTTCAGCCCCTTTGGGTGAACAGACTATTTCCGCGTTCGGACAATATTTAAGCAGTTCGGCGATAGCTCCGGAGTGATCCATTTCGGTATGATTAGAAATGATGTATTCAATCTTCGCCGGATCAATAGTTTCGCTTATGCGACGAATCATTTCATCCGCGCAATATTTCTTGACTGTATCAATAACCGTTGGTTTGTCATCAATAATGAGATAAGAATTATAAGTAGTGCCAAAGGGAGTGGAATACCCGTGAAAATTTCTAATGTCCCAGTCAATACCGCCTGTCCAGAAGACATTTTCTTTCATTTCATGCATATTAAGTGTTTTTATTCAGGGTTAAAAGTGCGCCGACAGCGAATTAGAATTGCGCCATGACGGATTAATTATTTTCAAATTATTATTATTATACAATAATCGTTCTTATTTGTCAAGACAAAAACACCGGAAAATAACTTTTTTTATTTTTAACATAAAAATCGTGAAATTCCAGATTAATTATATTGCCAATAGGGTAATTTAAATTTGATAAAAATTCTACATAATAAAATATAATATTCATTATACTATTATTATTTTATTGAGTCAATTACAATAACCGGGAGGGGTGCATGGAAATTTTCGGGATTATAAATATTGTCTCTTGAAGAATCCTGTTTTTTGCCTAAAAGGCAAAGAGGTAATAACACAGGGCAGCCCCAGCATACGCGGGGCTGCCCTGTGCTGACTCATTTATGCCTTTCAGGCTATTATCTAATTCCAATCCCGAAAATTTATATGCACCAATAAAATTGTCTTGACTTTCCAAGTTGATATGAGTATAATATTAACGCTATTTGAAATTACATCGGGTGTGGCTCAGTCTGGCTAGAGCATCCCGATTTAGGAATCGGGAGGGTCGCTTGATAACGACCAACACTTTCGAAAAATTTGACAACTTTTACGTCGGGGTGTGGCTCAGTCTGGCTAGAGCACCTGCTTTGGGAGCAGGGGGTCGCAGGTTCGAATCCTGCTACCCCGACCATTTTTCTTCATGTTTTGTGTGTGTATTTTACAACATCCGTCTATAAATCTCTTTTACATATGAAAAAATTATTCCCTACTCTTACACGTAAACAAGTCGCCGATGTTGTTGATCGTAAAACCGCCGCGCCGCGCGTTCCGATGATTCACGCGAAAGACTGGGGTGAAGGTCTTATCGAACAATACGGTGATGAACTTAAACGGTTTGACAAATACCCTGAAGACGCGGATTCCATTATGATTAAGCCGGTTAACGCGGAAAATATGAATCTGTCGTGGTCATGGAATACCGAAACGGCACATGACTCAAGAATTGTAATTGATGATTGGGCAAAGCTTGATGAATTCATCGAAAAACTTCCTTCTCCGGAAAATGATCCCCAAATGGAAGCTGCAGTCGCGAAATCAGTGAAATCAAGAAAAAATGACCGCTATCTACTCTTCGGCTGGTGGCGGCTTTTCTTCGAACGACCGTGGGACTTGCGCGGAATGGAAAATCTTATGGTTGATTATTACACCGAACCCGAAAATGTTCACAAACTTCATTCCGCTCTTCTAAATCACTTTATAAAATACCTTGATTTTGCAGCACGGGAAATTAATCCGGACGGTTTTTGGACAAGTGATGATCTTGGTCATCAAACTTCACTAATGATGTCGCCGAATATTTTTCGTAAATTTATCAAACCCTATTACCAAAAAATCGGAACTTTTCTAAAAAAGAAAAATATTCACTGGTGGCTGCATAGTTGCGGTAATAATACCGAAATTATGTCCGATCTGATTGAAACAGGCGTTACAATTTTTCACCCTGTGCAAAAAGGTACAATGAATGAAATGAAAATTGTAAAAGAATTCGGTGATAAATTGTCATTCCTCGTTGGCTTTGACGTTCAACACATAATTCAGGAAGCAGATGAAAAAGGCGTGCGCGAAGAAGTTCGATACTTGATTGATACTTTTAACAAACCCGAAGGCGGGATGTGCCTCGCCGCCGGCAACGGGATCATTGCCGGCACACCGATAGAAAACATTGAAGCATTTCTTAACGAAGCGGTTATATATAGCGGCACGAAAACATGCCCCGTAAAGGGGCAAAACATGAATAGCCAATCGTGATAACGTGTGGCTGGAAAATCACATTGAAGCCGATTTCCACCAATCGTAATGATCTCTTCTCAATTCTTCAGTTGAAGGGAAAGGGAAATAAAGCATACCTTTTTGATCACCAACATAAAATCCGTTTTTGGGCCAGTTAATTATATTGCTTAAAGAGTGTGTTCTATCTACAGTTTTAGTTTCTTTCTTTTTATCAATCATGTCAACAAGACAATCGCGAATATGCTCAATTTTTGGTGAGTACAGTTCTGCAGAATCAACTTCATGCGGATGTCCTGCCCACTCGGGCAATTTTATATGAGTAAAAAAGATTTTTGGTACGTGCATTCGATTAGACCTGTTAGTAATAAAATTACAGAAATCAAGCGGGTTCAACGTACTTACTATCAGCGGACTCACAGGTGTGATTTCATCATATAAATGATACTTCCCTTCAAAAACAATCGGCATAATCCCCTGCTTAAGTTTAAGCACACGACCATCTCTTGTTGTAATATAAAGATTGTTTATCATCTCTACCGGAATATGTTCCAAAACACGATAGATACTGACATAAACAGAGTGCTTTATTTCTCCGTCAGCACGTGGCACACACTGTCCGGCTGCGCTTGCCAAGTCGAAATATTCATTTTCAAAGCCGTCTTTTATATCAAAATAAATTGCCTGACTATGAGTTCTTTTTGACGTGCCTACAGAAAGATACTGACCAAATTCAACTGGGGAAAGCATAGACATAATCAGCGATTCCGGCAGCATTGAAAGATATAGATATTTTTTAGACATTAGGACCTCCTTTAATTTATAATTAAAAAAAATTAATAATTTACAAATGATTTCGTGACTACGTTAATATTATACATGATTAATTAATTTATGTAAAGCACAATGCACCGGAATAAATGTTTCCTGTTAATATAGTTGAAGTAAATTATACTTTAATGTATAATCCTATAACATATAAAAATTAAATAATTTAACAAATTAATCAATGAACATAAACATAAAAATATTATATTTCTCTCCAACCGGAACAACAAAAAAAGTGCTGGAAGGAATAGTCGAAGGTATTAATCCAAAATCTGCAAACTTCGTGAATTTGCAGAAACAGCATGTTAACCTCGATATAGATGAAAGTTCTACCGATCTTGTGCTGATTGGCGTTCCAACTTATGCAAACCGAATTCCTCCGGAAGCAATGATTGAATTGAAAAAAATAAACGGAAATGGTATCCCGGCCGTTCTTGTAGCGGTATATGGTAATAATAAATTTGGAACCATTCTGTTAGAAATGAAAAATATCGCAAAATATACAAATTTAATTCCTGTTGCCGCTGCCGCTTTTATAGGCGAACATTCGTTCTCAACAAAAGAAATGCCTATCGCTCTCGGTCGACCTGACGCTAAAGATATGAGCAAAGCCCAATCATTTGGTAAATCTATAAAATCTAAAATTAAAAATATACATCTCGCGAATTTCGATCTTCAGGTCCCCGGAGAACTCCCGCATCGTGTATGGAATAAAATCCCGGCACAACCACCTGAAACAGATGAGAATATATGTATAAAATGCGGTAAATGCGTAGAAGCGTGTCCTGTAAATACGATTTCAATAACTGAATCCGTAAATACTGATCAGTCAAAATGCATCTTTTGCTGCGCATGCGTTAAAGTATGTCCGACATCAGCCAGAAGTGTTACAGATGCAAAGCTTCTGGAAATAAGAGAAAGATTATATAATAACTGCAAAGAGCGAAAGGAACCGGAAATATTTATGGAAAATACAGCAACTGATAAATCTCAAATAAATTAATATGGTCAGCAAATTTCAAAAAAAAAATGTGTTGACTGTATCGACTGCTCACTTCTTTCACGATCTCTATCTCGCATTTTTCGCCCCAATAATACCGCTGCTTATGGCTCGCTTCGGATTGTCACTTTCGGCTGCCGGGATGCTTGATATTGCACGAAGATTACCGTCACTTGCCACTCCGTTAATTGGAATTATGGCCGACAGGAAACCCGTAAAATATTTCATAATTCTTACACCGGGAATTACCGCCGTTTCAATGAGTCTTATCGGTGTCGCAACATCATATTGGATGGTATTTCTGCTACTTTTTATTGCCGGTTTAAGTTCCGTGTGTTTTCATGTACCTGCACCGGTTATCGTCAAAGGATTTTCCGGTGATAAAATAAAAAAAGGGATGAGTTTCTATATGTCCGGAGGTGCAATCGCGGGAACAGTCGGAACTTTTGTTATCACATTAATTATAACGTTGTATGGTCTTGATAAATCGTATCTGCTTATGCTTTTCGGCATTGCCACATCTGTTGTTTTATTTTTCAGGTTAAAAAATATTTCTTCTGTCCATATTACACAGCAGAAAAATAAGAAGAACAAACAATATAAACCCATCCGGGTGTTTCTTCCTTTCTTTATCATATTAGGATGCTTTATGCTATTCAGAGCAGGAATGAGTCTGGCGCTGACGCTTTACCTTCCCGTATATTTAACAAAAAGCGGGGCGTCATTGTGGTTCGCGGGCATCTCACTAACCATACTCAATCTATCAGGAGCTGCAGGAATGATTGGGATTGGATATTTTCCGGACAGATTATCCACACGAAAGCTTCTTTTTATTCTGACATTTTTATCTGTATTCGCGATGTGGGGACTAATTTTTTTCAGTCATATAAAACTGCTTATGCTTGTCTGTGTGGTTTTGTTGGGTGTTCTGTTGTTTTCCTCTGCTCCATTGATTCTTACGCTTATACAACATCTAAACTCAAATAGACCCTCATTCCTTAACAGCATCTATTTTACACTCGGATTTTTTATCAATGTATCCGGTATCCTTCTGGTTGGCTTTACCGGTGATCATATTGGTCTTGAAAAGACATTTAAGATTTGTGCGACTTTACCTCTTTTTTCTCTTCCTTTTCTTTTCTTTCTTTCAAAAAAATCCAAAGAATTAAGTAGTCGTTCATTAATTTAAACATAAGCTGAATTAGCCGCTTATTATGAAAAATGTATTCACATTTACTCGACCATTTTCTGAAATATCTTGACTTTGCCGAAAAAAAATACACCCGGACGGTTTTTGGACTAGCGATGATCTGGGACATCAGACATCACTAATGATGTCACCGGAAATTTTTCGCGAATTCATTAAGCCCTATTACAAGAAAATAGGAACTTTTCTAAAAAAGAAAAATATTCACTGGTGGCTGCATAGTTGCGGAAACAATACCGAAATTATGTCTGATCTTGTTGAAACAAATGTAACAATTTTCCATCCCGTTCAGAAAGGAACAATGGACGAAATCGAAATCGCAAAAGAATTCGGTGATAAATTATCCTTCCTCATCGGATTCGATGTTCAACACATAATTCAGGAAGCCGATGAAAAAGGTGTACGCGAAGAAGTAAGATTTCTAATTGATAATTTCAATCGACCAAACGGCGGGATGTGTCTCGCCGCCGGCAACGGGATCATTGCCGGCACACCGATAGAAAACATTGAAGCGTTTTTAAATGAAGCGGTTATATATAGAAGTTGACATTTTTGAAAGATAATTTTATATTAAGAATTTTAATAAGCAACACGAATACCTGCCCCGTAAAGGGGCAAAACATGAATGACACGTGATAACGTGTGGTTAAAAATCGCATTGCTCAGAGTAGGTGTGCGACCAACGGTTTTAGTTTCTTTATTTTTATTACTTACAATTAAAGGGTTCACAGGTGCAATTTCGTCATATAAATGATATTTCCCCGCAAAAACAATCGGCATAATCCCCTGCTTCAGTTCAAGCACAAGACCGTCTCACGTTGTAACATAAAGATTGTTTATCATTTCTACCGAAATATGTTCCAACACACGGTAAATACTGACATAGATAGAATGTTTTACCATACCATCCGAATGAGGAACACATTGTTCAGCAGCATTTATCAAATCAAAATATTCATTTTCAAAATCGTCTTTTATATCAAAATAAATCGCCGGACTATGAGTTCGCTTTGATGTTCCGACAGAAAGATACTGACCAAACTCAACCGGTGGAAGCATAGACATAATGAGTGATTCCGGAATCATTGAAAGGTAGATCTATTTTTTAGACATTATGACCTCCTTAGTTTTGAATTAAAATTTCTTATAATAATTCCACAAAAAACTTCGTACCCCATTAATATTACACATTAATTAATTAATTTATGTAAAGCACGGTGCATTGATTGGGTGCATGGAAATTTTCGGGATTGGTTAATGGAGGTCAGCATCCATTCCATGGATTTTTGCAACGGATTTTTCTGTATTCTGTAACCGACCTCGCTGAGGTCGGATTTCTCTGCAGTTAGCGGCAACGTGGTGCCCTAAGAATTTCGGGTTGGCTGCGGAGGCCGGTCTTGTTTATTTCCGGATATTATCTGCCGACCTCAACGAGGTC
>QMOL01000127.1 GCA_003648225.1 Chlamydiota bacterium | reverse complement strand
GGTAGGTTCGGTCGCGAACTCCGCCGGGTTTCATGTCCCATTCCTCGTGCCAAATATGTACTCGTTCAGGGGCAGGAAACCCCAATCCTCTGGTAACTTCCATTGCCCCGTGATCTCCGTGAATCCGGTACCAGTTGCTGTGTCCCGGTAAGAACAGGCCGAAGAGGCGAAAGACGGCTCCGTTATCCATTCGGCATAAAATTACCGAGCCGGGATCGGAACGAAGAATTGTTTGTTTGTCCGTTTTATTGCGGGCAATTGAGAGGGCATTAATCTTTACCGGTATGGTGTCGGTAATATACATCAGAGGCGCCAGAGCGTGAGTGCAATAGTATGTGGAGGGCAGCCAATTACGCCAATGGTTAATGCCGGGAGAAATGCGCAAATAATCGTCCAAGGGCATTGGATGGTTGTATTCACCATCGGCGTATGCAACATTACCTATCTCACCTGTGCGGTAAACTCGCCTCATTTCCATGTTGGAAGCTGAATAAGGATAATTTTCCGCAAGCATGTAGGTTAAACCCGTTCGTTCTACAGCACGACATAAAGCTACCCCTTCGGCAAGAGTGCCGTTGCAGGCACATTCACTCATGACGTGATAACCGGCTTCCAGGGCTTTGATAGCGAACGGAGCGTGTTCATGGAAATAATTGGCTAGAATCACTGCATCCATGTCGTGCTCTAAAAACCGGTCGTAATCAGTGTAAGTGGTTACACCGTAAAGCTTGCCTACATCGGAGAGGCGAGCCGCCCACGTGTCGCATAGTGCTACCAATTTCATATTAACAAGATTAGATATCCCTGCTGCAAATGCCTGCCCACGTCCAACGCCAAGCACGCCGACGCGAATGGTTTTAGTTTTCATTTAATTTTAGAATTTAGATTTGTTAAAGTTTTTTAAGTGATCGTCCCATAAAAAGTCAATTATGCTACGATGAAACTCCCCTTTAGGGAGCCTTAAAAATACTTCTTAAGGACCCGCTAATTATAAACTACATCCCGCAATATTGTATCTTTTTTATAAAAAACTGTCAAGAATATACTCCCGCGTAGTGACCACCGTACTTCGCGCATGACGGAGGAGAGTTTCGAATTGTCGTGGGGAATAATAATCTATACAAAGTTAACCGCATGCTAACACCGCTGATCAGCCGCGACTATTTGCCGTCGCCTGCATCCGGTTTGTTATGCTTGTTTCTCTTAAGTAATGTTCTAATGCTTCCCCGAGGTAGCAGTTGCCATGCGCGCTCGTGGAAGTAATAGATAACCATCTTCGTGATTACCTCCACGCCGGCAATTGAAGTGGCAAACGACAGCTTTCCTGTGACCAGGTATACGATTGCAAAAGTTGTACTTGTTGCCACAAAACGCCATGAGAACGCTTTAAGTACGCTTCGCAAATGAGACTCGCGATAAATTTGATCTTCTTTTGTTCGTGTCATTTATCTCTCCTGTACTCACGTTCAAGGCGCAAAGATCGCAAAGTTAATCAATCAACACAAATTGTCGATAGTAATCAACAAATTTTGTCACCTCGCATACGCCCGTTTGGAATATAACTCTCGTTATTTTTTACCACTAAGACACTAAGAACACTAAGTTTTTAATTTTTTCTTTGTGTACTTTGTGAACTTTGTGGTTTAACTCTCATTATTTTTTACCACTAAGACACTAAGAACACTAAGTTTTTAATTTCTTTTTTGTGCTTTGTGGTTTAACTGTAACATTTACCAATAATTTTACTGTAGGAGTAGCCGACTGCGAATCTGTTTAGAACAGGAGCTTTCTAAAGCCGGATGCTGCCCAAGAGCCATATGGTCGTGATTGATAAATCGTATCCCATATTTTTTGAATCAAGAAATCGTGCTTGATTATTATCTGTGTGGCACTTCCGAGTCCACCTTGACTGCAATTTTATATATATTGTACATAACGCGAGATTAATTGTACATTTTTTGAAAAAATTTGTCAATTACATTGTATTATTCCCGGTGATTATGTATAATTTATTCAAATCCAATAATTGATGACTGATAACCGTGTTTAATCTTACTACAACATTCACTCCGCAGGGCGATCAGCCGGCTGCGATTGACCAACTTGTTTCGGGAGTTAATTCCGGGAGGAAGCATCAGGTGCTGCTCGGTGTTACGGGTTCGGGAAAAACTTTTACTCTCGCGAATGTAATTCAAAAGACCGGAAAATCTACTCTCGTGCTCGCACCGAATAAAACTCTCGCGGCACAACTTTACTCTGAATTCAAATTGCTTTTTCCGGAGAACGCGGTAGAATATTTTGTCTCTTATTATGATTATTATCAGCCGGAAGCTTATATTCCGTCAACAGATACTTTCATAGATAAAGACGCGTCAAAAAATGAACTTATCGACCGGTTGAGATTGTCGGCTACTTACTCACTTCTTACACGGAAAGATGTTATTGTTGTCGCGAGCGTTTCCTGCATTTACGGAATTGGTAAACCTGCTGTTTATACTTCCTTAAAAAGCGAAATCTCCGTTGGCGGGGTAGTCGATAAAACTAACTTCGCAAGACAACTTATCGAAATGCAATACCATCGAAACGACATCGCCTTTGAAAGAGGGAACTTTCGCGTGATGGGAGATACTGTGGAAGTTTACCCAGCTTATGAAGATGGAACTGCGGTACGGATTTCTTTCTGGGGAGATGAAGTTGAAAGTATTGAATTGACCGATCCGCTTACCGGGGAAGTTAAACAGCAAATTGATACAATATTTATTTATCCCGCGACACATTACGCGACAACTTATTCCACCGTTGAAAACGCACTCGATAATATAAGAACAGATCTGGATATTCGCCTTGAAGAATTGAAACTTAATCATCAACTTATCGAGGCACAACGACTTGAGCAGCGGGTGAATTTTGATATTGAGATGATGACCGAAACGGGATTTTGTTCCGGAATAGAAAATTATTCACGGTATCTTGACGGCAGAAAACCGGGTGAACCGCCATTCACTTTAATGGACTATTTTAATGATGACTGGTTGATGATTATTGATGAAAGCCATATAAGTGTGCCGCAAATCGGCGGGATGTATAAAGGCGACCGCTCGAGAAAAACAACACTCGTGAACTTCGGGTTCAGATTGCCTGCCGCATTGGATAACCGCCCCTTAAAATTTGAAGAATTCGAAAAAAAAGTAAAACAATTGATTTATGTCTCCGCAACTCCGGCCGATTACGAAATGGAAAAAGCACGGCAGGAAATCGGCGATGAAAATATTGCTGTGATTCAACAGGTCGTGCGGCCGACCGGTTTGATTGATCCCGAAATAGAAATGCGCCCGTCGGATTCACAGGTGAAAAATGTGATCGAAGAAATAAAACAACGAACAGAGAAAAATGAACGGACATTGATTACGGTTATGACTAAAAAAATGGCGGAAGATTTGTCAACTTTTCTTAAAGGTGAAGATATTCGTGTCAGATATTTGCACAGCGATATCGATACTCTTGAACGTGTGGAAATAATTTCCGGCTTGAGAAAAGGAGAGTTCGATGTCCTCGTGGGTATAAATCTTTTGCGGGAAGGACTGGATATCCCTGAAGTGTCTCTCGTCGCTATCTTCGACGCGGATAAAAAAGGATTTCTACGTTCCGTTCGCTCGCTAATCCAAACAATGGGTCGCGCGGCGAGAAATGTTAACGGAAAAGTTATACTTTATTCCCGGGAAACAACACCGGCGATGAAAACAGCCATTGAAGAAACATTCCGCAGGCGTGAAATTCAAAAAGAATATAATAAAAAACACGCTATCACTCCGCAAACAATTATTAAATCAATCGATGATGTGTTTAGCTCAATCTTTGAAAAAGATTATGTTGATTTGGAAAACGATCCGATAGAAATGATGATTCGTCAAACATACAGTGAACAAAAAAATCGAAAACTTGCCACGGGAAAAAGCAAAAAATAAAACTTAAACACTAATTTCACTATTTTCACTGATCCAAAAACATAATTTTATTGTCTTCTTCATCAATAAAATTTGTGCTTCTTCTAATTGTTTTTTGAGCAAATTACAATTAACACTTTTGGTCGATTGACCTTTTCAAGGAAACCCTGATTAAATCTTTACCGCTGTATCCCCCTTTCACTGCTTTCAACAAAATCCGCGACGCTAAGCGCTTCAGCACAACTCGCAAATTCAGCGCGGATTCTTTCAACAGCTTCCCTGGCTTTTAATTGTTTTCTGAAAACAAGACTGTATGATTTCTTTACATCACTCAATGTCTCTGAATCAATTCCAAGCCGCTTTAATCGAACAAGATTCAAACCGCATGTTCGCGCCGGATTGCCTTCCACAATTGTATATGGAACAACATCCTGATTAATCTTAGTACAAGCGCCAACCATTGCCATTTTACCGATTCTACAAAATTGGTGAATGCCGCCCATGCCGCCAATAACAACATAATCTTCGATTATTATGTGTCCCGCGAGAGTTGCGAGATTAGACATAATGATATGGTTTCCCAGGACGCATTCATGAGCGATATGGCAGTAAGCCATAATATGATTATTGTTTCCGATAATAGTTTTTCCGCTATCTTTGGTAGCGGTATTAATTGTAACAAATTCTCTTATGGTGTTGTCGTTGCCAATTTCTAAATATGTTTTCCCGCCTGCGTATTTCAAATCCTGCGTTTTCTGTCCAATAGAAGCATAAGGAAATATTTCACAGCGCTCGCCGATAGTAGTACGACCTTCAACAACAATGTGAGATTTTAGAGTTGTATCATTGCCGATTGTGACATTTGGTCCAATGACCGAATAAGGACCGATGCTTACATTATTTCCGATTCTTGCTTTAGGGTCAACAATTGCGGTTGGATGAATATTAGCCATAATTTAATCGTTTTTTGGTGGATCCGCAATTACAAACGCGAGGATTGCTTCGGTAACAATAGTATTACCGACTTTGACAACAGCTTTCGCTTTTCCCGATGTCTCACGCATGCGAATCGCGTCAATTCGTATATGAATCTGGTCTCCGGGAACTACCGGCTTACGGAATTTAACTTTGTCAATACTCATGAAAAATGGAATTTTTCCCTTGCATTCGGGATTGCCCATTACTAAAATCGCGGCTGCCTGAGCCGTTGCTTCAACGATTAATACTCCGGGCATAATCGGGGAGTCAGGGAAATGTCCCTTGAAAAACGGCTCATTAACCGTTACGCTTTTAACCGCTTCAACATAAGTTTTGCAATCTGTTTTGATTACTTTATCAATCAGTAAAAACGGAGGACGATGAGGTATGATTTCCATTACCTGATTAACATCATAAGAAACTTCTTTAACTTTTTTATCCATTCTTAAAATCCTTTATTTTATTTTGTTATAAAATTATTTATAGCTCGCGCTAACTTTATATTATATGTGTGGCCGGAACGAAGTGAAATAATGTGAGCTCGTATCCTCCCGCCTATAAGTGATAAATCACCAATTATGTCCATTATCTTATGCCTCACAAATTCATCCTTGTAACGTAATCCCTCCTTTGAAAGAATCGCCTGGTCAGTAACAATAATCGCGTTGTCCAAACTTCCGCCTTTAATTAATCCGTTTTTTAACAATTGTTCCAATTCATTATATGTAGCAAAAGTTCTCGCGGGTCCAATCTCGTTTATAAAAGTATCACTATTAATTGCGAAACTGTGAAATTGTGTTCCTACAACCGGATGCTTATAAGCCATAGTGTAGGAAATCTTATATCTATCAGCAGGAAGTGCGCAAAGAGTCATTTCATCCGAATCTATTGCTATCGGTTCAGTGATCTCTATAAATTCCGACTCGGCATCCTGTA
The DNA here is from genome assembly GCA_003648225.1 of Chlamydiota bacterium. Classification (GTDB taxonomy): domain Bacteria; phylum Auribacterota; class UBA3054; order UBA3054; family B51-G9; genus B51-G9. Next base: position 2,304 of record QMOL01000127.1, on the reverse strand, counting down.
CCACACGACCCGCTGAATTAATCGTTTCAATAAATTGTTTTCCGGAACCGTCTGTTAACGGTGTTTCCGGTGCGTCAACTTCAATTATAATATTATCAATCTCAAGACATTGAAGCGTGGCAAGAATGTGCTCAACAGTTTGAATATACGCACTGCCTGTTCCTATTGTAGTGCTCCGCTGTGTGTTTATAACCGAACTTACATGAGCGGGAATCTCAGGCTTGCCCGGAAGATCAACACGCCTGAAAATCACACCGGTGTTTTCTTCCGCGGGAATGAATTTCAAAGTTGTGAGTTCACCGGAATGAAGACCAATTCCACTGAGCTTAACTGTATTTCCTATTGTGGCCTGTTTATACATATTATTCTTTTTCACCGCTGAGTTCATTGAGACGCTTCTCGTGTTCCTTAACTTTTTTTAGTGCTTCGCTTACTAATCGTCTTTGAGCCCAACGACGTTTGACTTCCATGTGCGGCTTTGCCGGCGTGTCCATGTAAAAACCGGGCCGCTTAATATCACTTGGCACTCCAACCTGTGCGCCGAGAATTACATCATCACATATGTTTACATGACCATTAACTCCTACTTGTCCCGCAAGCACCGCGCGCTTCCCGATTTTTGCTGATCCCGCAATTCCTGACTGACCGCATATAATAGAATTTTCACCTATCTCAACATTATGCGCGATTTGTACAAGGTTGTCGGTTTTGGTTCCGCGATGAATTATTGTATTATCAAACCTTGCTCGATCAATAGTATTATTCGAGCCTATTTCAACGTCATCTTCAATAATAACTCCGCCGATTTGGGGAATTTTAGTGTATCTTCCATCTTCGTTTTTATCAAATCCGAAACCATCTGAACCAATAACAGTTCCGGGATGAATGATAATATTATTTCCAATCTTAATCCTTTCCCGTATGATAACTTGAGGATATAATTTCACATTGCTGCCTATTGTAGTGAAATGACCAATATATGATTGAGCGCCAATCACACTGTTGTCTCCTATTGTAACACCAGACTCAATTACCACGTAAGGCTGTATGGAAACATTATCGCCGATAATCGCGTCTTCGGCAACAACCGCCGTCGGATGAATTCCAGCCGGAAATTCAATCGGAGGCGGCGCTAATGAATCAGTCAGTATTTTGAAAGCTTTGCGGGGATCTTTTACGCGAATTTGCGGAATGCCGGTTTCACATTTTATATCCGCTTGTACAAGAATAGCAGAAGCTTTTGTCTTTTTTAATGCGGGAATGTATTTTGGATCAATGATAAAAGTGAGATGACCCTTTTCGGCCTCATTAATCCCGCTGATAGTTTTTATTCTGACTGAACCGTCACCGATGACTTCGGCGTCAAGCAGCTTGGCAATTTCTGATATTGGAATGTCCATGATTATAATTCGTAATTCAAATTATTTGATTCGTTTCGGAAGAGGCATTTTCTTACGAAGCTTCTGCTTTTCTTCTTCGTATTCTTTGTTTAATGCCTCAATTACTTTGTCAGTTAAATCAGTTACTTGTGTGCGATCAAGATAAAGTATCGGCTTTAAATCGAAAACAACCGTCATATTCATGTCACGACTTATTTCTTCAATACTGCGCTTGATTTTATTCGCTATTCTTTTTAAATCTACACTCTGACGCTCGAGTACTTCATCTTTGGTTTGCTGCTGAAAAACAGCAAGATCTTCCTGCTTTCTTCGATATTCCCTAATTAACGGCTTTCTTTTCTCCTCCGATAATTCCGAAATCTCATTCGCAAGCTTTTTTAACGCGTCAAGCTTTTGCTGCCCCTCTTCTTCCTTTAATTCTATTTTATATCTCGCCTCACGATCTATTTCCTTGTATTCAATCGAAGCAAGCATTATCCTTTCTGTGTCGGCGTAGCCTATGCGTAATGCTGCCTGTTTATCAACTGCGAATATCGCGGAAGATATAAAAAATACAACAGCAGATAAGTAAAAAAAAGTGTTTTTCTTCATAATTGTAATTCCGCTATTACTCGATTATATAAAATTACTCGTTATTTTAAATTCTAACAAATTATACCGCCTTTTGTCAATAGCTCGTAGTATCCCACTTCCAGTGACTAAATCGAAGAAGATAAATAAATCAGTAGTGTTAATCGCATCTTCCGACTTTCGCGAAGCGCCCCGCGCATGCCGGGGTTGCTTACGCACCAATGCAGCCGGTTTTTAAATTGGTCGATTTAGCCGCAAGGGCTATTCACAAAGCATCGCTTCCGGCGTTATAAAAGGCTTGAAGTGTAATAACACGTCTGCGCCCTTCAAGCCT
>QMOL01000126.1 GCA_003648225.1 Chlamydiota bacterium | reverse complement strand
GCAACATAACAAGCATCGGCACGACTCATCGAACAAAAAGATGTTTTTATCTAATTTTCATCCCGAAAATTTCCATGCACCCGTGTCAGGCTGTAGCTGCTGCAGTTGGCTGCGGAATTGATTTTAGGAATGTAGTAAAAGTTTCCAGCTTTAATAGTGTTCTAATTTCAAGTTTTCAATTTTAAGTTTATGTAAAAAAACTTAGCGTTTTTAAAAAAAAGAAGTTTTGGTATAATATCAACCCTTAATTAAGAAGTTACATAAATTATATATGAAATCATTATTGCATAAATTAAACCCACAGCAGAGAAAAGCCGCTATAACAGTAGATGGTCCGCTGCTTGTTCTCTCAGGTGCAGGTACAGGTAAAACAACTACCGTTGTTAATCGTATCGCTTATATGATTGGACAGGGAATTAATCCGGAACACATACTCGCTGTCACTTTTACTAATAAAGCCGCGCGCGAAATGAATGAACGTGTGAAAAAAATGATCGGTAAACATGCTCAAAAAATGCAGGTCTCTACCTTTCATAGCCTCGGCTTGAGAATTCTAAGAGAAAATTATGAACGGGCCGGATATAATAAATACTTCACTATCTATGATACCGCTGATCAATTGGCGGTTATTAGAAAAGCTTTACGGTCAATTTCCGCTGCATGGAAAAAATATAAACCGGATGATGTGCTTTATACTTTACAAAGACTACGAAAACCCCATGATGAATCTATTGATCTGAAATACGAAAATGAATTCGACGGCGAACTCTATTCTACCGTCTGGAAAAAATATCGCGAAACTTTGAAAAATAATAATGCCGTGGATTATGAAGATCTGCTCGTGCTGCCTTTGAGATTATTTAAAAAATATCCCGATATCCTTAAATCCTATCAAAATATCTTTAAGTATATTATCGTTGATGAATACCAGGATACTAACGCCGTCCAATTCGAATTTATTAAGTTACTCGCAAATAAATATAAAAATATCTGCGCGGTGGGGGATGACGACCAGTCTATCTACGGATGGCGCGGCGCGGAAGTGAAAAATATCCTCGATTTCGATAAACATTTCAAAAACGCCGCCGTAATTCGACTCGAAGAAAATTATCGCTCAACCGGGAATATCCTTAAAGCCGCTAATGCCGTTATTTCAGCTAACAAAAATAGAAAACCTAAAAAGTTATGGACTCGCATGGGCGATGGTAATCGAATTCAATTATTTGCCGCAATCGATGAAATGGCTGAAGCTGAATTTGTTGTCTCAGAGATCATTATTCATCAAATTGAAAATAAAATGTCTTTCGGCTCTTACGCTATACTCTTGAGAATGAATACTCAAGCCCGCCCTTTCGAAGATGTTCTCCGCGCGCGAAATATTCCATATGTGGTAGTTGGCGGTATGAAATTCTATGATAGAAAAGAAATTAGAGACTTTTTGTCTTATCTTAAATCCCTTGCCAATCCTGATGATGATGAAGCTTTGCTCAGAATTATTAATGTTCCGAAACGTGGTATCGGTAACTCTACTGTAAAATTGCTGGGTGAACATGCCGCAATTAAAAATTGTGGATTGTTTCAGGCTATTTCTACTATTCATGAAAATTCTACTGTTAAACCTAATACTTTAGCAGAACTTAATAACTTCTATAATATGATGACCGACGCGAAAGAAAAATTAAAAAGAGAACCTATCGCTATGGTAGCAAGAAACTTATGGGCTGAAGTCAATTATATAAAAGAATTGGAATCATCTTTCAATGACCCTAAAAAAATAGCCGGAAGAATGGAAAATATTGACGCGATGATCGACTCTATACAATATTATGAAAATCGTGAAAAAAAATCTTCACTTAATGGCTTCCTGCAACAAGTCTCTTTAAATGAAGAAGATGATGATGAAGAATTCAAAAAGGGAAAAGTGGCCATTATGACTGTTCATTCGGCTAAAGGACTCGAATTTAGAAACGTTTTTTTCGCAGGCGTGGAGCAGGGGATTATTCCGCATAATAAATCCCTCGCGACTGCCTCGGGTGAAGATGAAGAAAGAAGACTTTTTTACGTCGCCGTTACCCGCGCTAAAAGCAATCTAACTCTCTGCTACTGCAAATCAAGAACTAAATTCGGTCAAAAAATAGAAAAAATTCCCTCTATGTTTATTGACGAAATACCAGAAAACTTGCTGGCGGAAACTGACGGTATCGATACCAAAATCGCCGATGATGACGTAGCGGATGATTTATTAAATCAATTCAGCGCAATGTTTGCCGAATAATTACTCCGCGCCTATTTCCCGCTTCGGCAAAACTTCACCTCAATATTTTCGACGGTCACGATGCCTTCTTTAATCACAGGATCAATTATCTCTACAAAATTGTCAATTTTCTCCTCTATATCTATTAATTCAATTAATATTGGCAAATCCTGTGATAAACGTAATATCTTTGCAGTGTGTAAATGACTCTTAGCTCCAAATCCCTCAATACCGCGAAATACACTCGCTCCGGCCATTTTCTCCCTTCTTGCCCTTTTTACAATCCACTCATAAAGCGGAAGCCCGTTATATCTATCACTTTCTCCTATAAATATTCTTAATAATTTTCCGTTTTCTGGCAACATGTTTTCACCTCATAAGTAAATGTAATCTATACCCAAGCCATGCGGCAAATAATCCTGTTATAACTTGTAACCCTATGTTCATAAACGCTGATAAAAATTGCGCATCACGAGTCATAGCCATCGTTTCATACGCAAATGTCGAGAAGGTGGTGAATCCACCAAGCAAACCTATTAATAAAAATGCTCGTGTAGCCGGACCAAATACTCCAATGTTTTCACTGTATCCGGCAAGTATGCCTATTACTAAACTCCCAATAATATTCACTGAAAGTGTTCCTACCGGAAAATTTGTACTGCGTGATAATCCCTGCACCCAACCAGCTACTAAATATCGCAGTACAGAACCGCATGCACCACCTAATCCTATTGCTATAATAATTCTCATAATTTTAAATTTATTAAATATAAAATCTAATTGGTTTCTGGTCAATTATACTATTTTTTTTATAAATTTACCATAAGCATCGCAAAATAAATCACCCTCCAATCTTTGGCTTCTACAAATATTATGTCCTGAAAGGGCGGCATGACTTATTCTCGCAAACTTTCATTCCGCCCTTGCAGGGCTCTGCCAACTTCTTCTGTAGCCACTGCCGCTGGCTGCGGTGAATTCCGCCCTCAGCGAGGGCGGCTACAGCAGATGGATAAATGGAGTATAACTTATCTAACTTCAATGCAGTTCTTATCAACCAACCCCGAAAATTTACATGCACCTCCGGTACGACAAGTGATTACCACTTTTATCTCCTTTTCTGTTATAATATTATCTATACTTTAATGTTAATATTTATGTTGCCTTACGTACCTTATCCGCAAGTCTCTTACGGTCTTGGGATAAGTTGTGATTTGAAAAATTAATTAATATGAATTCGTGAATTTAATGCCTGTAAACTTTCTGATTACAAGACTGCAGAATATCGGCGATGCTCTCGTCTTTGTTCCCGCCGCACGCGCATTGCGGCAGTCATTCCCAAACGCTAATATTACTCTCCTCGCTAAACATGCCGGCGGTGTAGAAGTAATGAAGAATTGTCCTTATATTGATGAAATGATTATTGTCAATAATCGTAGCTTAAGCGAAAAAATCCGTCTTATTAAAGAATTCAGAAAAAGGAAAATAGATTACTTTATCATATCACCTCAGGATTTAGGTCGCGTGCCTTGGGCTTTACTTGGCGGCGCTAAAAACATCGCCGGTTTCTCCACAGTATCAAATCACGGCAAAATCACCAGTGAAAAGCTCCCGTCAAAACTTCATATACATCCCGTTTATGATTCTTCAAGGACTGAAATTGAAAATTGTCTTCGACTTGTTGAAGACGTAATCGATGATATTAATACAAATCTTATCCCGAGCGCGCAAGCAGCCCGGGATGAATTTATTCCCATCTCTAAAAAACTTGAGTTCTGGTACACAAAAAATGAACTCAAATCCGCAAATGATCTGTTGAGAAAATATGGCATAACTGAAAATGAAAAATTCATAATTTCTGCTCCATATTCAAAACGTGAAGCCAAAAATTGGCCTGATGAAAGATACGTTCAAATCTTTAATTCAATGATTGATAAATTTAATGCTAAAATTATTCTGATCGGCGGGAAAACCGAAAAATTAAAAAATGATAGCCTTTCAAATTTAATAGGGGATAATTGTCTATCGCTGTCAGGGGAAACCTCTCTCGGTGAATGCGCCGTAATAATGGAAAAAGCATCCCTCTTTTTTGGCCCCGATTCGGGTCCGGCGTTTATCGCTACCGCTATGAATACTCCCGCGGTTGTCCTTTACAGTGCGGCGGATTATTACAGATGGCGTGTGCCGGAAAGCTCAGTTCCGCGAATTGAGTTGTTTCATCCCTTCCCGTGCAATCCGTGCAAATATCAAATCTGTCCAAAAGAAAAAAAATGTGTCGATTCCATTTCTGTTCATGAAGCATGGCAAGCATGCCAAAATGCATATCAAAAATCACCATGCCCTCTTGCTTGTTTTTCGCTTTTCTGGTATATTTAATAAGAAAAGTAATAAATAAAATACACCGCAGAAAACGTTGCGAAACACAGCAAAGTGGTTCTACAAATAACAATGAATACAACTTGGATAAAAAATAATACCGATCTTACAAAACAAATCTCTCCCGACTTCTGGAGTGATCCGGCTGCTTATATCCAAAGTTACGCCATGCCGATAAAAAAATCCGGTTATCATCGCAACGTTTTTTCATTTACTATTGATGATTCTAATAAAAAGATCTTGGTTAAACATTTTGTAGCTTCAACTTTTATAGAAAAATTAAAATGGTATCTTGGAAAATCACCCGCAAAAAAAGAATGGGTTATTCTTAACCATCTCTCAAATAATAACGTGCTAACTCCAACTCCACTTGCCTTCGGATCACAAAAAGGCGATTCCTTAATCAATTCATGGATCGCTGTTGAATTCATTGACAATGCCGTTACATTCGATAATATCAGGCCACCCAAAAGCATAAAAAAAACCTTATATGCTGCAAGACAACTGGCAGAAACAATCGCAAAAGTTCACTTTGCCGCTGTGCATCACGGCGACTTGCATTCAGGTAACCTGCTCTACATCCCACCGCAAATTCCACCTGCTTTAAATCCAAAATCAGGGAAATGGCTGATCACTGATTTCCAGCGATCAAAACTTAATTGCTTTAGCAGATCCAATTTTGTCAGCGATTTGGTTCAACTCAACCATTGCCTCGGCAAAAAAGTGCCTCTTGGTGTCAGAGCCGTTTTTATTAAAACTTATCTTCAGAAATTTGATGAATTGACTGATAATAATAACGAAGTGGCAGACTGGGAATGGAAAAACCTTCTCTTTGAAATAGGAAAAAAATCACGACTCTATTCTATTTATCAGGCAAAATCCAGAAATAAACGATGCCTCTCTTCAAATAAAAATTTCATGGCTGTAAATGATTTTATTCCCGATAATAATTACCTCCATATCTTTGAAAATGCCTGGCTGTATCGCGGTGCTTCTAAACAACTTATCAATGATCTCATTAATCTCCTTAGTGACGCAAATTGGTTCCTTAATGCAAATGTTACTATTATTAAAAATAGACCTTCTGTCGCCGTAGGCATGTGGTCACACCCGCAGGGAAATCTCTTCATTAAACAGTATAGATACCGTAACTCCTTGCGTGAAAAAATTATGGCTCACTTCCATAAATCTAAATCACACCGTAATTGGAAAGCTTGCTGGCGATTAAGAAACCTGCACATTAATACACCGAAACCTCTCTTGGTCGCATGGACTTCACGCGGCGGCATTATAGCTTGGGAATCATTATCAAACGCTATTACAAGCGAATCTGCTCTACTCAGATTTTCAACCCCGAATCTCAAAAAACAAAAATTGAAAATAATACGTGAAATCGCCGCGCAAATCGCACTGCTTCACAATAGCGGAACAGAACATGGCGACTTAAAATCAAGTAATTTACTTATACTTAACATCGATGAAAAAAATCCCCGCGCTTTTTTTACCGACCTCGATGCCGCTAAATTTTACAATTTTATTCCGTGGCCCCGTCGCATCCGCGATCTCGCACGTCTATACGCAGCCCTTTACCCTTTTGTCTCAAATCCTGAAATACGGTATTTTATGAGAATCTATCTCAAAAAACAAAACGAAATTATCGATGTCAGACAACTGATAGTCTCGGTACGCGATCGCGCTGAAAAGAAAATTATACAAAAAGGAATGAAATCGTAAGCCATACGTACTTTGTTATCAGCCCGTTTCGTATTTTACGCTAAGGGCACGGTATCAGTCGCTCCCCCTCCGCCTTTTCTATATTTAAGTGGTTTTAATGGTTGACTAAATAATGTGAAAACCTTGTCGGCCACTACTTTCCTATTGTGATATGCTGTGATTCTCCACCTGCCGGCTTTAGTTTCTATTGGTTCCCATACTGTATCGCCAATAAAAAGAAGATAATTATTTTCTTTTATGTGTTCTACACCGGTAAAAGGAGGCATGACTTTTCCATTTGCATCTTTGAATGGAGGATGCTCAGTTCGAAAAGTAATTTTTTCCCTGCGACCATTTTTAATTCTTAACACATATCCAAACTCTACATCCGGCGTAATAGGTATGTCAGTAGTGAATTCAACCGGCTTAGGAATCTCTTTGCCTTTTGATTTCCATGGTGTGTAGATACCAAAACTATGTATGCTTATTTCAATTTTCTTTTTTGCCATAATAAATATTATTATAATATATGAGATGATTATTGTAAACCCACTTCTTACATTTCTTTACTCAATGAATTTTTTAGAGGGGATTTGTTTTCTTGACACCACATACAATTAAATATGAATCCGATGAAGGGTGGGCAAATTATGTTGATTGAAAAACGGTTTGATAATTTGAATGCTAAAATTATAAGTAGCGAGCTTTTGTCAAACGGCGTTTTTAAATGTAAAGTTTTTGTTCCCGATTTAACAAAAGTAAAAGTGAAATTATTACTTAATAAGCATCTTAAAATTAATAATAGTTTGATAAATAAAAAATTTGTTGGCGTTGCAGCTAATAAAGGAATAGGTTGGGAACTTATTACCATTCCGTGCAAAGCGGGTAATAATGATATGGTTATTGCTTTTAATGTGAAAAATATTTCCGTTAAAAATATTGTGTTTAAAATATTTCTATCTGTCGATGAAATACTTAATGAAAAAATAATTAATATTAAACATAAGAAAATCAAACCTGTTAATAAACTCGATAAACCATATCCACTATTGCAAAATTTAGTGAGGAAAGTATCAGAAAAATATGAAAACTAAATTATTTATAATTATAACCGTGATAATAGCAATTACAGCCCTTTTCGGATGGCGATACTACTATTTACCAAATGTCGTTATGGCTAAACGGGCACCTGTTGATCAAAAAAATAAAGTAAGTTTTTATTCCGATAAAAAAGTAATTGATAAAGTGAAACCTTCATCTGTAATTAATATGCGAACGGAATCGAAAGTTGTTGAAAAACCAAATATACTTAAAAATGGTTCGTTTAATAATAAATTGAAAAACTGGCAATTGTGGAATGCGGCAAAAACTTTTTCTAAAACTGTTAAATTTATTAATGTTAACGGAGGAAAATTTAAAAATGCTGTTAGAATCGAAAATCCAATGAAAAAACTGGTCGGAATTCAGCAACAGGTCAGTGTTGAATCCAATACAGTTTACAAATTGAGCGGAATTGCAAAATCAACAGTTGCAATTAATAATAATATTATCTTTGGTGGACGAATCGGATTCTATCTCCCACCTCAAAAAGAAAAACAAATCGTTTGGATGTCGGAATGCAATCAATGGTGGAAAAAAGATCTTATTTTCACTAATCTGGTTACCGGCATTGCTACAGTTTATGTCCATATGGGTTACGGCGGAATCGCCAGCACCGGTGAATTTACAAATATTTCTTTAGAAAAGATAGTGAAATAAGGTGGGGTCGGAAACGTTCTCCATCTTCTGTAGCCGCTGCCGACGGCTGCGGAATTTGGTGTTCGGTTGTAGCCGCTGCCGATGGCTGCGGAG
>QMOL01000125.1 GCA_003648225.1 Chlamydiota bacterium | reverse complement strand
GCTTTCAACAATTTTGTCTTTTCATCCCGCATATTTTCGGCATCAAAGGACAGCGGCTGTTCCATTGCGACAAGAGAAAGGAGCTGCATCATGTGATTTTGGAACATATCCCGCAAGACGCCGGAATTATCAAAATAACCTGCCCGATCGCCCACACCAACGGATTCAGCGGCTATAATTTCCACGTGATCGATATAATTTCTATTCCACACGGGTTCGAAAACAATATTCGCGAAACGGAAAATCAGAATATTTTGGACTGTATCTTTTCCAAGATAATGGTCGATCAGATAAATTTGACGTTCGTCTAAGACGGTGTTTAATTTTTCTAATAAATGATTTGCGGAATCAAGATTATGGCCGTGTGGTTTTTCGATAACGATTTTTTTCCAGCCGTTTTTTTCTTCTATTAATTTTGCTTCTGAAAGTAATTTGATGGATTTTAGATAAACATCAGCCGGCAAAGCGAAATAGAAGATATGATTGTTATTAGAATTGAATTTTTTATCAAGAACAAACAATTTATTTTTAATATTTTCATAAAAATCTTTAGAATAATAATCACCTTCAGAATAAAAACAAAATGATAAAAATTCTTTGACTGACTCTGATGAAATATCAACACCGGAAATCTGAAGCGATTGTCTGACCTGCTCGCGAAAAACATTATCGCTCATTGCTGTCCGTCCGCAGCCGAGCAGGAAAAATCCCTCCGGAAGGAGCTTTCTGGTGTACATATTATAAAAAGACGGCAGAATTTTTCGATGAGCTAAGTCACCCGATGCGCCGAAGATAATCACGCCGCAATTTTCCGGATTGGACTCTATGCAAAGGCGTTCAAGGACGGAAACAGTTGCCGGTTTTTTATTTTCAGAATTTGTCATAATTTTATAAACACGAAACGATTAAAATATTATTTTTACCACTAAAGACACAAAAAGCACGAAAAAAAATGTAAATTTAATTTATTGATACAATTTCAATTTTAACTAATTATACTACTTTTATAGTTCAAAGGCAATATTCATTCCTCGATTACTGTATTGATTATTTTTTGACTAATTGATACCATATTAACCTAACCTCTCTGTTGGTTAGTTGGTTGGGAGCGTTCGGTGAGTAATCACCGAGTGCTCTTTTTTTTGTTATTGAATAAAAAAGTGTGATTTCATACAATAATAACAATTAGCGAATAATTTTCCTTCGGCGGATCTTCGACAAATAATGATTAACTTAACCAATCAATATATGAAACACCAAATTAAAGCAATTTTGTTTGACCTTGACGGCGTGGTCGTCTTTACCGACAAATACCACTATCTCGGCTGGAAAAAATTAGCGGATGAAAAGGGATGGGATTTTAATGAACAAATCAATCACGCGTGCAGAGGGATTCCCCGCATGGCGTCTTTACAGGTAATTCTTGATTACAACAATATTGATTTACCGCAAGGAGAAAAAGAAGAACTTGCAACGTTGAAAAATGAATATTATAAAGAATTAATTAAACAAATTAATAATGATGACCTCTATCCGGGAATAATTGATTTTCTGAAAAAATTAAAAAATGAAGGTGTAAAACTTTCAATCTGTTCTTCAAGTAAAAACGCGATGACAGTTTTGGACGCGCTTAATTTATCACAGTATTTTGATGTCATAGTCGGAGGAAATGACATTAAAAATCCAAAACCGAATCCCGAGATATTCCTTAAAGGAGCTAAACTTTTAAATATGCATCCGGTTCATTGCGTTGTTTTTGAAGATGCTGAATCAGGTGTTGAAGCTGCTCACGCGGCAAAAATGAAATGCATCGGCATTGGTACTCCTGAACTTTTGCCAAATGCTTATGAGCATGTTATAGATTACAATGAAGTAGATATTCGCGCTTTGCTTGACGCAGGTCGTGTTAAGAGAATACCTGAGGAGCCGTGGAATATTACTGAAACCGAAATTAAGAAAAACAGATTTTCTTTTTGGGAATCTGTTTTTGCTTTGTCAAACGGAATTTTTGGTGTTCGCGGCTCACTTGAAGAATCTGATACAGGTTATGATGAATATCCGGCGACATTTGTGAATGGAGTTTGTGGTTATGAACCATATAATCATTTATGGAAACTTCCGGGATATCCTGAAACGCACCACGCGATTTTAAATATATGTGACTGGACAAAAATTGATCTTACAGTTGACGGCGAAACATTCAGCATTGATTCTTCAGAAATTCTTGAACATAAAAGAACATTGAATATGAAGCATGGGATTGTTGAACGTGAATTCAAGTGGAAAACATTATCCGGAAAAGTCATTAATGTTAAGACTACACGGCTTGTTTCTATGGTTAAAAGGCATATTGCGGCTCTGCGATATGAAATAACTCCTGATGAGAATTGTGAAATAACGCTGACGAGCCAATTGAATTTAGATACTATAAGCAAAGTTAAAGCAGGTAATCACAAAAAGATTACAAGCAGGGCGGTAACAAACGGAGCAGACATTGTTAATATTGCAATAAAAACTTCAGATGACAAAGTTGTTCTTGCTCAAACATATTCTTTTGAAGGGAAAAATCATAATTTAGGTTTTGACGTTTCTGAAAAAACTAATGCGGGGGAGTTGTTTGTTCTTGATAAATTTTTCTCCGTTTTTTCTACAATGGATGCTGTTGAAAATAAAATAACGGGATTGATTGAAAAAGAAATTATTTCCGCGCGTGAAAACGGATTTGATAAACTACTCGATGAACATAAAAAATTCTGGGCTGATTACTGGAATGGCGCCGATATTCAAATAGAAGGCAATTTACAGGATCAGCAAGGAGTGCGATTTAGTCTATTCCATTTGCGGCAAAGTAATCCGGAAAGGCCGAATAGAAGCATCAGTGCGACAGGTTTATCGGGCGATGGCTATTGCGGCCATATTTTCTGGGACACGGAAATGTATATGATACCCGCGTTTATTTATTCACAGCCGGAAACTGTTCGTGATTTACTTGAATATCGTTATAGCATTTTAAATAAAGCGCGTGAACGGGCGATTCAAATGCAGGGCAAAGGTGCTCTCTTCGCCTGGAACTCCGTGAAAGGTGAAGAATGCGGGCATGTTTATGAAGCGGCAACGGCAGAATATCACCTTCTTCCGGATATCGCATTTGCAATTGGAATGTATGACAAATTAGTTGGTGATGATGACTTTACACTTACAAAAGGAGCTGAAATTATTTTTGAGATGTGCAGGTTTATGGTTGACAGAGGTTGTTATATTCCGCACAAAGGAGGAAAGTTTTGCATAAATGTTGTTTGCGGTCCTGATGAATACGGCTGCGGGGTAAACAACAACGCTTATACAAATGAAATGACAAAATGGATGTTTAATTATGCTATTTCGATTTACAAACGCGCGGCAAAAAAATCGCCTGAACTGTTTGAGGAACTTTCAAAAAAAATTAAATTGTCGGAAGATGAAGTAAATGAATGGGGGAAAGCCGCTGATAATATGTTTCTGCAGCAGCCGGATGAAAATAATATTATTCCTCAGGACGATTGTTTTATGGATATGGATCCGGTTAATATGGATCTCATTCCAAAAAATACTGACATTAGAGATAATTATCATCCTCTTAATCTTTGGCGATTACAGGTTGTTAAGCAGGCAGATATTTTATTGATGCTTTTTGTTTTTGGGAATAAATTTTCAAAGCAAATAAAAAAAGCGAATTACGATTATTACGAACCGAAAACTAATCATGGTTCTTCCCTTTCGCCGTGTATTCATAATATTATCGCCTGCGAAATCGGGTTGACAGAAGATGCATATGGCTTTTTCCGTCAAACAGCATTGATGGATCTTAACGATTTTAAAAACAACACTAAAAACGGCATTCATTCGGCATGCCTTGGCGGTTGCTGGATGACTGTAGTAAATGGTTTTGCCGGAATGCGTGATTATGAAAATAAATTAATTTTTAATGCTGTGTTACCGGACGCGTGGACGAGTTACAGTTTTAAAATAGCATATAAGGGAAGAAGATTTAACGTTAAAGTCGAGAGTTCAGGAATTGAATATAAATTACTTGAAGGTAAACCTTTGACCATAGAATTAAACGAAAAACGGTTAGTGGTTAGCAATCATTTTACCAAATGAAAAGAAAATGAAACTTCCAAATATAATTTATATTCATTCTCATGATACCGGCAGATATATCCAGCCATACGGAGTTGCTGTTCCTACGCCGAATCTCCAAAAACTTGCAGAGGAAGGTGTATTATTCCGACAGAATGGCCTACTTGCAGTCCGAGCCGATCGGTGTTATTAACCGGTTGTTATGCTCATGAGAATGGAATGTTGGGATTAGCCCATCATCCATTTAATTTTTCATTAAAAGATTATAAGCAGCACATAATTCATGTTTTACGAAAAGAAGGATATTTATCAGTATTAACAGGAATACAACATATTGCGGCGCCTGAAGAGCATAAAAAGCCGTGGGAAATTATTGGGTATGATAAATTTTTACCCGGCGAGCAATATAAGCAGGCAGCAAATTTTTAAAAAAGTTCTCCTAAACGGCCGTTTTTTCTTTCGGTTGGATTTGTTGAAACGCATAGGCCATATCACTCATTAAATGAGAATTCTGAAAATCCGGGTTATTCTTCTCCGCCTTTACCGTTATCAGATTGCCCGGTGGTCAGAAAAGATATGGCTTGCTATAAAGAATCGGTGAAAATTTTAGACAAAAAAATGGGAGTAGTATTTGACGCGTTAAAAAACAGTGATTTATCGGAAAGCACTCTTGTTATTTGTACTACAGATCATGGTATTGCTTTTCCAAGGATGAAATGTAATTTATACGATGGCGGTATTGCTACTTTTTTGAACATTAATTAGTCGCCTTGGTTGCAGGGCAAATCATTATTGCCTCTGGTTCGGAGAGAAACCGATCACATTCACGATGAACTGTTCTTTGAAGTTAATTATCATGTTGCATATGAGCCCATGAGAGCTGTGCGGACTAAACGTTGGAAGTATATAAAACGTTTTGATGGACGGTCCACACCTGTTTTAACAAACTGTGATGATAGTGAAAGCAAGTTAGTCTGGCTTGAGCATGGTTGGAAAGATCGAAAAGTGCCGGAAGAATCTCTTTATGATCTTTTTTTTGATCCTAACGAAACAAATAATCTTATCGAGGATGTGGACAGCCAAACGATTTTGAAAGATATTCGGTATTGTTTGGAGAAATGGATGAAAGAAACGAATGATTTTTACATTTAAATTTCAGAGGTCTGTATGTGCTATTTTTCAAAATTGCGCAGGTTTTGCATATAAGCGATGGGAGTAGTTCCCATAATTGATTTAAATTTTTTGGTAAAATAACTGCTATTCTCAAAACCAACATTACTTGATATTTTAATAACTTGCTCAGTCGGATCTTGCGTCATTATTTCAACAGCTTTTTCAATTCTAAATCTGATAATGTAATTAATTGGTGATAACCCTGTAATTTGTTTAAAAATTCTTCTGAAAGAGCTTTCCGCCATATAGGCTTTTTTTGCCAATTCCGAGATTAGTAGAAGATCGTTGAAGTGTTTTTCAATATAAGTTATTACAGGACTTAATCTTAACAGAGCTTTAGGTTTTGGTGAAGTTGATTCACTGTAATATCGGCAGGTTAATACAATTATATATCCGAACAAGTATTCCACAGCGGCTTGAAAACCCAAAGGTTTATTTTCCTGATTTTCTTCTATAATATTGAAGATATGCCCGATTTTGGTTAATTGTTCCGGGGTCAATCTTAATTTTGATTTAAATTTATGATTTTTTCTATATCTTGGTTCGTGAACAAATAATGTTTGAAAACCGGGAAGATCATAAATTCTTTTGCTGAAATTTTGAAAAAAACCCGGTGAAAATAAAATCATTTTCAAATGCAAATGGTTGGTGTTTTCAAATCCGTGGAAATGACTCCCGCGCATAACAAAAACATCACCCCGAGTTAGCGGGTAGCGTTCGTTATCTACTTTATGAATTCCCGATCCGCTAAAGACGAATACCAGTTCATTAAATTCATGAGTATGTTCTGTGGTATTGTCCTGCTCGACCATTATTTTACCTCTGCAGGTTGGACTTTTGATGTTCCAGTTATCCGTCTGGTATTTATACAGCCATGGTTTTTTCATTCTAATCACCTTATTTGTGTCATACGAAAAGACATTTCCGATAAGTCACATTTTTAATATATCATTATACATTTTATTTGAACTTATTGCAATTGGAGTACTTGACAACATTGATGTTATTTAGTATAAGTAGTTGCCGTTACAATAAATATATATTGAGCTCAATTTACATTGTCATTTTGTTGTTTAAAAATAATATGAAAAATCTCATTAATAAACCCATTAGAATAACTCCTTTTTTTCTTGGAAAACCGGCGAATGAATATTTGTCATTTGAACCGGTAACAGATGAAAAAATTGAACGCATATTTAAAAATATGAATAAAGATGGGATAACAATGGTCCTTCTGGCGGGAGGATCAGGAGAAACTATTTGTTTTCCTTCAAAATTACTTAAAAATCCAAGCAAAATAGATTGGTATGCTAAAGCTTTTGATTTAGCGGAAAAATATGGTATGGATGTTGTGTTGCCAGGAGTTTCGTATGAATATAATAATCTTTTTATCGGTAAAGAATGGGACCCAAACATAGATTTGGAAATTAACAAAAAACTATTTAAAGAGCTTAATGACCGATATGGCTCACGCTCTAATTTCTGGGGATGGTACATTCCACACGAAGCAGGTGACAGAACTCATCGGGGAGACATTATGATTCTTCTCCGTGAGTTACCGCGGTTTTTGAAAAAATTGACTCCTGACAAGAAAGTGACATTCTCACCATGGTTTACATCAAGAATAACTCTTGGTGATGAAGCAACTACGCCATCACAATGTGCAAGCAACTGGGATTCAATGCTAAACGAAATTGACGGACTTGACATATGCGCATTTCAGGACACAACTGCTCCGAATAATGAAATTAGTGAATGGTTTTCAGCAGTTGCTCCTGTGTTCAAAAAGCATGGAATTGAGTTGTGGAGTGTGGTAGAATTATTTCCACATTTTCAGGATAAACCGGGCATAGAACTTTTCCGGAGCATTTCCTTTCCTTTTTTAATGGAAAAAATGCAAGCTGCCGCGCCTTATGTTAATAACTACGCCTGTTGGGAATATGAAACTCATCTGAATCCTGAGTCAAAATTTCCCGGTGCAAAAGAATTAAACAAAAAGTATCGTAAATGGCTAAAAAAGCAAAATAACAAATAAAAGTGCAGTAGCATATTACCACTTCATTATCACCGATTATTTTTTATTTGGGAATCATCAAAATGTTAAATAATAAATGAGCGAAATGTATTAAAATTGGAGCGGTTTGTTATTGAAATGTAGAAATTAATATGTTATTATATTTGCGTTAAGGCTAAAAACCTAAAAAGTAAACTAATTTTAATTACGTTGTTAGTAAATTATTTTACTAACATCTAACCAAACAAAAGGAGAAAACAATGAAAAAACTCTCATTAATCTTACTTACCGTTGCATCACTTGTTTTTACAGTTAATGCAGCAACACTCTTTAATGATCCATATACTGTATCAGGCGGCGGAGATATAAACTTCGAATATACAGCCAGACAATCAGGAACAGAAGCACCTATAATTTATACACAATCAGATGGATTCACGGTAACTAATATTGGTCCCAAAGCCGGGAAAGCTAATGTAATAACAACCGGTCATGATCCTAAATATCTTTGCCCTGATCATAATTTTACTGAGTCAGGGGATTTCTCAGTTGAATGTGATATAACAAGAAACGGCTCTGATGGTGATGGTTGGGTTACAATGGGAATTGGATTAGATGCTGTTAAAGATGATCCTGAACAATCCGGAGTATCAGGTTTAAAAGTTAAATTTTGGGATGATGGTGGATTGCAAGTTTATTTGGATGGCTATAAAATCTATCAAAGTCCAAGCGCCCTTAATGGATTAAAAACTTCAGTAAGCCCGACATTAAAAGTAAAACTTGTTGTCTCTCAACCTGATTTTAGTGGTTCCGGTGATGGCTATATAGCAATGTTTGTTAATAATAAAGCTTATTTACTGGATGATGGTGGTGACCACTATATTACTATCAATCCAAATGGCTTTGATAACAATTATATAACTTTTAGTGTGGATC
>QMOL01000124.1 GCA_003648225.1 Chlamydiota bacterium | reverse complement strand
TAAATAGGCAAAAGCCTTTCTAACTATTAACCGATAATTAAATATTTATTAACTGATTAACTCAATAGGCAAGTTTTCGGCTTGAAGTATATTTATACATCATCGCCTCAACGTCTTTTAATCGTTTGAAATTTGACTTTTTAAGGGACGACTAATTAAGATAATTAGTGTAAATGTTTTTTTCATAATTTTGTCTTTGTATGATTGTTATTTCATCCTCCATTAAAAGCGTTTATTTTTGAAAAAATAATAGCTTTATGTGCCTCTCATAAATGTTGTCTGAAACACATTTGTTCACAATAGCACTATGCTTCTTCAGCAAATCTAAATACCTGCTAAGCTGCATTGCGGCAAGCTTATAGCCAACATGCATAAGTTGACGCATATCAGGATTATAATCCTTGCAGGAATTATCATGCGTAAGACTGTCAACCATCCTTTTTGAATCCCACTTTTTAACTTCAGCAGCAGATGGAAGATTATCAGTTTTAATATCTATCACATCAGCATAAGGAGCACAAAGTTCATCGCATTTTATCAACGCGTTTTCATAAATATCTTTTACGAATTGAAGAGCTTCGCCATCAGCTTTAGCCAGACCGATAAGTTCTTCCAGCCAGGTAGTTCCGGCTGTTTTAACATGAATACCGGCATCATATTTATTTATAATTTTACTGATATAAGGATATATGGCAAATTTATCCGAACCGGAATGAACACTCAATTTCAATTCTTCCGGTAAGTTGAATTCTTTAACCGCCTGTCTTAAAACCAAAACATCCAATTCGAATTCAGCGGCAAATTTTTCTGTGTCACCAATATAATTTATTCCTTTATTAAATCTACCTGAAAATTTCGGCGCTATGGTTTGAACCGGAATATTTTCATTGCTTAACATTTTAAGAATGAAAAACAGCTGTATCGGTGTTTGCGGAGTAGAAACCTCATCCATAGAAACTTCAGTTATAAAATTCCCTGTTCCCTTATGACTTTCTATAGTACGATAAATTTCTCCCGCCATTTTCGCCGCGTAAAGATACTGTTCAGCTGTTTTTGTAATCTCTTCCGTCGAAATATTAAAAGATTTTGAAGTTCCGGGAATATTAAATTCTCCCGTATAATTAGAGCAGTCCGCTACGAATGCATCCATCTCATCTTTTGGTGCCGGCTTTCCTATATAGCTTGCAACATCAATGGTAAAAAAATCGCACGACTCAATGAAGCGATTAACGTTATCCATATTTATATGGTCGGCATCAACAAAGTAGTTATCATGCCAATCCAAAGATTTCACGGCTGCATCGGCTTCTATACGGACATCAACAGGTTTAGTACCGATAATTTCATGTTCGCGGTTTGATTTATTCCATACAGGGGAAATATTAAGCCCCGCTTTTTTCGCTTTGATAAACGCGTTAAGCTGCGCTTGTCCCTGACTACCGAATCTGTCTCCAATTCCGAATGAATATTTGTTTAATTTTTTCATCATTAAATATGTTGGTTAAAATCCCAACGCGTGCGGCAGCCACAAACTTATTTCAGGAATATATGTGACAAGCAGCAAGGTAACTATCATAACAATAAACATAGGGATCAATGGTTTTATGACTTGTTCAATTCTTACATTCGCAATACTGCATCCAATAAACAGCACAGCTCCGACAGGCGGAGTGCAAAGTCCCACACTGAGATTAAGAACCATAATTATTCCGAAATGAATAGGATCAAGTCCCAGCCCTTTAACTACCGGCAAAAAAATAGGGGTGAATATCAGCACCGCAGGCGTCATATCCATAAACACTCCGACAAACAGAAGGATAGCATTAATAATAAACAGAATAACAAATTTGTTATTGCTAAAGCCCAGCAGACAAGCGCTGACATTTTGCGGGATATTCTCGAAAGCCATTATCCATGAAAGTCCCATACTCGTAGCCACAAGTAAAAGAACAATCGCGGTTGTATAAACAGACCGCAGAATAATCTGAGGCATATCTTTCAAGGTCATTTCCTTGTAAATCAACGCAAGAATGAAAGCGTAAAGAACAGCAATCGCCGATGCTTCGGTTGCGGTAAAGAATCCGCCGATAATACCGCCGATAACAATGACAAGCAGAAGAAGACTGGGTACAGCGTCCAAAATAATTTTAAATGATTGTTTAGTTTTTTGCGGATTTTTTCTTGCTTTTAAAATTATATATCCCGATATTATCAGTAATAAAAATATAACAGCAGAGAAAAAAAGCAGCGGCGAATTATCTTTGGCTTTTATTAACCCAAAAAAAATCGTTCCTATTACAACTAATACAGTCGTGAATTTGAAAAGAGATTTTACCATATTGGAAATCCCGGACCTCTTGTACACTATCATGCTCATCGCCATCATCATAATCGCTATCCCTGTCAAAATACCCGGGAGATAGCCCGCGAGAAAAAGAGCAGTAATGGAAGTCCCTCCACTGGCGAGAGAATAAACAATGAGAATATTACTGGGCGGAATAGAAAGACCGGTTGTCGCGGAAGCAATATTCACTGCTGCACTGAATTGTTTATCGTAACCTTCTTTAGCCATCTCGGGTGTCATTATGGCTCCGATAGCCGATGTTGCCGCTGCTGCCGAACCTGATATCGAACCGAAAAGCATATTGGCGAACACATTTACAAATGCCAAGCCACCCGGCAAACGCCCGACAAGAACACGAGCCAAATTAATAAGCCGCATAGCGATGCCGCCTCTATTCATTATGTTACCGGCAAGTACAAAAAACGGTATGGCAAGCAGCGCGAAACTATCAAGGCCGGTAGCCATTCGGTGAGCGAAGGTGGTAAAAGCCGGAAGGGAATTTATACTGACAAGCATTGCTAATATTCCGGATATACCGATACTAAAAGCTATTGGGACTCCTATAGCCAACAAGATTATGAAACTGAAAACCAATATAAAAACGCCTGTATATTCCATTATTATTGCTCGGTATCGGGTTTAATAATAAAATAAATAGAATAAAATAAAATGATAATTCCTCCTAGCGGCAAAACAATATAAACATAGCCCAAAGGCAAATGCAGCGCGGCAGATTTTACATTAAACATAAAGCGGGTTATTACCAGCCAACTGCCACCTATGATCATTACAAGTAAAGCAAATAGCGCAACAAAAACATTGATCGCTATTAACAGTTTCTTTTGTGTCTTCGGCTTCGAATGACGCACAAGCAAGTCAATAGAAAGATGACCATGCTTACCGGCAACATAGGCGGCCCCAAGAAGTCCGACCCATATAAGCAGGAAACCCGCAAGTTCATCAGTGAAAGAACTTGGTGAAGCGAGAACGTAACGACTAAGCACCTGCCACAAGACATCAATTACCAGAATGCTCATAATTGTTATTAAAACGTATTCGAGTAATTTATCGATTTTTTCTTTTAACTTCATTTTTATATTGTTTTTTAATCAGTTAAATAAACTTGAATCAGTCTTTTACATTTTTTATTGCGGTAATTAATTTCCAAAGTTTTGGCTTCTTCTTGAAAGAGTTTAGCATTGGCTGTACTTTTTCGGCAAAAGGAGCTTTCTCAGGATGAATAACTGTAACTCCGGCTTCCTGAACTTTCTTTAATGATTCCTTTTCCGATTCCGCCCATAGTTTACGCTCTTCAATTACGGAATCATTTGCTGCTTTTTGCAGCCAATCTTTTTCTTCATCGCTAAGCCCGTTCCAGATTACTGTATTGATGATGAGAACATCAGGTATCATTGTATGCTCGTCAAGCGAATAATATTTACATACTTCATAATGATGAGATGTATAAAAACTCGGCGGATTGTTTTCCGCTCCGTCAACGACACCGCTTTGAAGAGCCGTATAAAGTTCTCCCCAGGAAATAGGGGTAGGCGAGCCGCCCATTGCTCTTACCAAATCCATAGCGGTTTGACTTTTCAAGACACGAATTTTAAGTCCCTTGAGATCATCAGGCGTATAAATCAATTTATTGATAGTATAAAAGCTTCTGGAGCCGGCATCATAAAAACAAAGTCCTTGTATGTTAAACTTTACCGTAGAATTCAATAATTCTTTGCCTATCGTTCCGTCAAGAACATTAAAGCAGTGCTGCTTTGAGCGAAATATATACGGCAAACCAAGTACCTGATAATTTTTCGTAAAGCTCTCCATAACAGCAGCAGAAACCTTTGTTATTGCAAGAGAACCTATTTGCAGCAGTTCAACACATTGCTGTTCAGACCCCAATTGCCCCGATGGATAAATTTCTATTTCCATTTTCCCTTTAGAGTAATACTTAACTCTTTCCGCCATATAAGCCATCGCCTTGTGTACAGGGTGAGTCGGGTCAAGACTGTGTGCAAGTTTTAATACTCTATGCGCATTTGTGGAATAGCAAGAACTTAAAAATGTTACGCAAACAAAGGTAAGCAAAGCAATATAGTAATAAGATTTATTTTTCATGAAATGAACATCTATAATTAAATCTTCTGTTTGGCGCGTTGTCGCCCGTAGTGCAAAAGTCAATTATATTAGTAAGATTTTCCGGATTATCAGCCCAATGAAAATCAAATGTGAAGTTATCTTTTGCCAATCTTAACTTCGAACGCGGAATTGAAAGTTCAAGTTTATTA
Organism: Chlamydiota bacterium; assembly: GCA_003648225.1. Lineage (GTDB taxonomy): Bacteria > Auribacterota > UBA3054 > UBA3054 > B51-G9 > B51-G9. The sequence continues at coordinate 3,609 of QMOL01000124.1, read as the reverse complement.
CCGGAATATCTGCACGGTACTTTTAAATATTTCCACCATTTTTTTGATTTCTGATTGTATCTTTCAATAATTGTAAATCTCTTTCCTGTTTCGTGATTGACACGATAATTATAACCGTGCCAGCCTGTCTTTGAATTTTTGTCCGAATCAATCAATAGCAACATCCAATTTTTATCAGTTGATGGTGTTAAGTTTTCATGTGTTTCAACCAAAAAATATACATTTGTCGCGTTAACAGCAACTTTACAGGTTATTATATCATTCCTGCCTGATTTATCTGTATAATGCAAGCCGCCATAACCGTTATAATCTCTATGAACGGTATCTCCTATTGTATCTCTGTATTCCGTTTTCACATTATCCCAGTCTTTGAAATCGCCGTCAATTTTTATTTTACTAAATTTATTAATGACCGGGAATTTTCTAACACCTTTGTATTTTCTTATGTTTTCAACTGTCTGCATATAATAATTATCAGTATAACCTCCTTTCATCGGTTGAATACATCGATTAAATTCTTCATTATACTGATCAACAAAAAAATACGGACTTTTTCTTCCCAAAAATTTAGTGGTCTTTCCGCCGTTCGCAGGGCGATATTTCCCCGCAATCCACTCATTCCAATCATTAAGATAAATGAATGGCGGTTCTACCTGTAACGCTTCATCCCATCTTTGCTGATAATAAATGCCATAAGCTTCAGGATGCTCTACTTTTTTACCAAGCCAGGGAACATAGGTTTTAACAGGCAGGTCATATTGATTCAATTCGGGTTCTCCGTTTTCACGTGTCCAACATTTTCCAACCTTAGTTGTCGCGTGCTGTGCCGGAGTAACAGCTGCTTCTTCCGGTTTACCATTATGTTTTGAAACCATTTCAATGGGCGACATTTCACTAACTTTCGGATTAGTCATATCATATCCGAAGCTCCAATTGTCTTCTGTTCCAATCATACGCTGATTATACCATTCATAATAACCCCACCACATATTTCTTAGAGTAAAAAAGTTTTTAATTTCTTGAGGATAATCGGTATAGTATTCTTGCGTATAATCAGGATTTCCATAATGCGGATTGGATTTGTCCGTTTTGGCTTTAGGATCATAATGGGGATTTTTATTTTTTATTTTAGTGTCGAAAAATGGCTTCGAACGGTATAACATTAACGGTTTTCCATCCCAATAATACCAGAATTTTTTATGTTTCCCCTGTTTGTATAGTTTCTCATATATTCCCTGAACTACCGTTATTACATCCTTATTAAATGTCCAAAAACAAAATTTAGGCACTTTGTTGCCAAGCTTATCCATCTCGTCCATAACTTCAAAAATAGCATTCCAAGCGTCCCAGTAAGTATTTCCATTAGTAACATCAAGAATAATAACATCAACTCCCGCATCAGCAAGCATAGACAGGTCACGCCATATCACAAACTTATCTCTGCTGAGAAAATAACCCAATTCCGGTTCACCCCAGTGATATGTTTTAAACGGAAACAATTCACCTGTTTTGTCAAAACGAACATTTGGATTTTTATGTAAAAATTTTGAAACATCATAAGAATATGGTGCTTCAATATCATAAGCTTTATCTTTATGCCAAGTAACATAAAAAATACCGACATCATGTCTGCCGTTTGTTTTAGGCAAACCAACCATTTGCCAGTCAGGTACTACTCTTCCAAGCGCATCATCACCAACCCACGTATCGGGAAAGATATCGCGATAATTCGGCGCCGCACTGATTTTTTCAATTCCTTCGCTTTTCAAACATGGCGGTTGAGTCATTAACCGGTCAAGTGTCCTGCATAGTTGATTTTTCAAACGGGTATCATATTCAACAATGTGATGGTTTTTATTTGTAGAATTTCTCCATTCAAAAGTACCGTTATCAAAGATATGATAATCGCCGGAACGAGATGTCCAAAAAACAGCATTGCTGCGAACCGCAAACAATGTGGATATCGGGTCCCAACTGGGTCGAGTATTTTTAGTACTGCCTAAATACAAATCATATATTCGTCGCACAGGATTATTGGTTGGCGTTTCATGCAACAAGCTGCCCGTGAAAACTTTACGACCTTCACCGCAAAACCAGATTGTACCGGGCCAGTCACGGACGGCGATAGCGGCGGAAGTCGGATCGGGTGTAAAATTCCCCCACGCACCCGTATTATAATTATTTGGATATTCCGCACCATTACATACCCAAAATTTCACTTTTTGACGAACTAACTCCACTCCGCTTAACGGGCTGATTTCATCAGGTCCGCTTTCAAGTAAGTCGCGTATATTGGTCAAATAGCCGACCGACAAAATCACCACACTATTAGTTTTTTGAGCAGCGAGGATTTGTCGATAAACTTTAACGGCGTCCGGTGCGTCATCATTAGATTTCAATGTGGTTTTAAATTCTCCAGCAATATTTTTTGCATATTTTGAACCGCGACTGCCTGTGTCCGTCCAATTTGATTTCGGAGCGCCTATCGGTATATTCGGCCGACCATAGTAACGGTTTATCGCTTCAACACACGGTGCGGAATACGGGTAGTGTGTGCTGACAATTGTTCCCAATATTTCCACTTCACCGTTGTCAGCAAGCGCGTGCAGGATAGCGAGTGCGCCTGCGTCATCGCAATCCGTATCTATATCCATATCGAAAATAATTTTTGTTTGCGCGGATAATGAGATAGTTGAAAATAACATAAGGGGAATTATCACAATCCATTTCATTACTACATTTCTTTTTTTCAATTTTTATCCTGAGTTAATTTAAAAGTTCTGTCAAACAAAATACAATTATTTATTGTTACCGGCGTAAAAGCGCTAAACCAAATAAAAGACCACCAAATACAACCGGTTCAGGCATTGCGTTACTCAAGGTTGTTCCGTCCGGTGAAACTTTAAATTTGGTGTCAAAAGTTGCTGAGTCAATCGGATTACCATCAAGAGTAATATTTGAACCACTGGTCAATACGGTTTTCCAATCGCCATGACCGAAAGAGCCTACTTGCCAATAACCGGTCCAATCAGGAATGAAATTTATATTGCCGGAATAGTCACTAAAAGTGGTAGTAGGAGCTGCACTTGTAAGTATTGCTGAACCGCTGACACTACTTATCGAATTGGCTTGAAATCTAAAGTTACCGGCGATAACTGTTCCGCCGCGGAAATCAATTCCGGTACCGGTTCTTTGGGCACCTACATTGTGATCGGTGTTAGGTCCCGAAGAATGCGTACCGCCATTGACAATAATTCTTCCAGCATGATCATTTGCTTCCCAGTCATCGGCGGATCTAACCGCCGAACCTGCGTCTAAAATCAAGGTGCCGTTGTCGCAAAAGACGTCATCACCACAGGTGATGGCTGCATTGGTAACAATAAGTGTTCCACCATAACATGAAAGGTCTTCGCCAAGAGTCAAAACAGCACCGCCGTTAACTGTAAGCGTTCCACCACTAATCCACGGGTTGATTTGGTTGCCGGTACCGGTACCGTTGACAGAAGCGATGCCGGTCTGCCCCGCCGGAAGTCCGGCTGTCCAGTTGGCAGCAGTAAACAAGTCACCGCCGTTAAAGATTGTATCCGCAGATGGCGGTGCTCCGGGAGT
>QMOL01000123.1 GCA_003648225.1 Chlamydiota bacterium | reverse complement strand
TGATTCTCGCTGCGAAAATTAGTGGCTTGTTTAAATCGGCTTTCACTAACGGCGCGCCGTCCGGTTCTTCGATAACTAATTTTATTTCTGTCTCTAAATCTACTAACACTATTGTTGTTATCGCTGATGTTGACTTGCTTGCCGACCAATTTAATTTCCAAGAACTTAATGTTTTCGGATTTGTCGCGCACAGGCCTTTTAATAATAACATAGACTTTATACTAAATGGTGCCGACCAACTTTGCGGCGACAACAACTTAATTTCTATACGTTCACGCTCGAAATTCGACAGACCGTTTACCGTCGTTGATCAGCTTGAACGGCAAGCACAGCAAAAATGGCTTAATCATGAAAAAGAACTCTCTGCGGAACTCCAACGTGTTCAACAAGGATTGAACAGTATGCAGATGAAAAAAGACGAATCGCAAAAATTTATAATTAGCGAAGAACAACAGAAAAAAATCAATGAATTCAGACAAAAACAAATCGAGATAGCTAAACAACTTAAGCAAGTCAGAAAAAATCTACGTAAAGATATTGATGACTTAGGACTTAAACTTAAGTTTTATAATATGGCTCTCGTTCCCTTGTTAGTCTGTTTATTCGGTATAGGAATTGCCGTTTATAGACATTATAAAGTAAAAAATAACTGATAACAAGAAAAATATTATGAAAATTAAAACTACAATTTCTCTTGTAATAATTTGTATCATCATTGGTGGCTCATTCTTATTCTTTTCAAAAAAGAATAACCGAATAACTGCTTCCGGTTATTTAGTCGGCTCTAAAATTTTCACCTCTTTCCCGGTAAATGAAATCGTTAAATTTACTATTACCGATGCTACAAACTCTATCTCGCTTGAAAAGAAAAACGGAGTTTGGATTGTTGATAATTATTACGATTACCCGGCTGACTTTAATAAAATCGTTAATTTATTGAAAAAAATATATAACCTTAAAGTCGGACAAACTATCCGTGTGAGAAAAGAAAGTTTCAGGAAACTTAAACTTCTCGAACCGTCAAACTCTTCCGCGCAAATTTCGGAAAAAGGTATTATGATTCAATTCTTTGAAAACGGCGGCATTTCAGCAGCGCGGCTGCTTATTGGTAAACCCAAATATGGAAAAGCGAATAACCCTTATGGTTATTCGCCTCCTATAGGACAATACGTTCTTCTTCCTGATGAATCATTAACTGAACTTCAAAGTTCAAAAGATAAAGATAATATTATTTTAATTAACGATGCATTTAACTTGATATTATCTTCCGAAACATGGATAAAAAGAAACCTGTTTAATGTTAAATCAGATACAATAAAAGAAATAAAAGTTACTACACCGGACAAAAATGTATTTGTTTTGTCAAGAACCAATAAAACTGAAACTCTCACTTTAAAAAATATCAAAAGCAACGAAAAAACAAAAGCAAGCGAAATCAACAGCCTGATTAGCGCACTCCAATTTTTTAACATTGAAAAAGTCGTTAATCCTGAAATCGTCTCATCAAATAAATTAATGGAAAATGCTTGGACATATTTTACTAAGACTTTTGGCGGCACGAAATATGAACTGAAAATCTCTAATACTAACTTGCCTAACGCTTATGTTCAAGTAAAGGTCGATTACGAGAAACCTCCTGTTGAATCTGTGGCATCAAACATAGCTGAGAACGTTAATATTCAAATGCAGTTTGAGACGCCTGAAAATGCGAGAAAGTTAAATCAGTTGTTTGCGGGAAGAACTTATAAAATATCAAATAATACAGCAGGCAAATTAAGAAAATCACGCACTGATATTATCGATATTATTGAAAAAATTAAACCGAAAAAAATAGATAAAAATGTTCAATCGGCAAAATCTGCTGATTGACTGATAACTCCTGCACGCACCATATAAAATCTATATATTTTGATCAACGTAAAAGATTATTAATTAGTTTTCAATCTGTCGAGGCAGAGACGATGGCGGGAATCAAACAATCTTTTAGCGGTAAAAGAAACCGCGAAGATAGAACCGAAACCTGTTCCGGTTGCAATCATAAACATAATCATTATTTGATATTTTACGGCTTCAAACGGGGGAGTGCCGGCGAGAATCTGTCCGGTCATCATTCCCGGTAAACTTACCAGTCCGGCAATTGCCATTGAATTAATAATCGGAATCATTCCGGAACGAATACTGTCGCGCCGAATATCAGATATTGCTTCCGACCATGATTGTCCCATCATTAATCTTGCTTCGATGGTTTTTCTTTGATCCCGGGCGGTTTGCGTTAATCGATCCATTCCGATAGCAATGCCGTTCATCGTGTTACCGAGTATCATTCCAAGAAGGGGAATAGCGTATCTCGGAGTGTACCAGGGAGCTTGATTTATTATCACAATAAGAGCGAGTGAAGTAATTACAAAAGAAGAAATGAACATTGAAAGCGAACCAATACCGAATCCCCATGCACCTTTCAGAGGATTTTTTTGTCTTGCGACAACTTCTCTAGTTGCCGCGCAAAGCATAACAAATGCCATAAGACCGACCCAGATTGGTTTAACGTGGCTAAAGAGTGAGTTAAGCACTAATCCGACAAGTAATAATTGAAGTGTTGTTCTCAAAGCGGAAATAAGAATTCTTTTTCCAATTCCGAGTTGTGATCATCTGCTTACAATAGCAAGTGATATAACAAAAATTGCTGCGAGAGAGAGATCGAATGGTGTAAGAGAGTAGGTATTCATTGTAAAATTATTTGTTTAAATATTCAATAAGCAATATTCAATATTCAATAATCAATGTTCAATTTGCAATAAAATAACCCCAGCATACCCGAAACTCTCCCCCAGCATACGCGGGGCACGGCGGGCACGGCGCGGGGCGCTTACGCGTGTTCGATATTCGATACTTGAAAATTGATTATTCCGTGTTGGATATTGAACTTTTTTATTAGGGTCAAAGGTCATAAGGCTTATATCGCGCTGTCATTATATATAGACTGTAAAATACCGACTGACATTAATGCTGTCAGCATAGATGAACCGCCGTAAGATATTAACGGTAAAGGAACACCGATAATCGGCATCAAGCTGACGGCCATACCGATATTCATCAATACGTGGGTAGCGAACATGATAGCGATTCCTGCTGCAACGACTTGTCCGAACACATTTTTTGAGCGTAGTGAGATATAAAGAGCGATAAGGATAAGTATAAAAAATAGAATAAGGACAGTTATGCTGCCAATGAATCCCCATTCTTCTCCAATAACCGAAAAGATAAAATCGGTATGTCTTTCAGGGAGGAAATTGAGTTTGCTTTGAAGACTTTTAAGAAATCCTCTTCCTGTTAATAAGCCACTTCCAACAGCGATTTTTGATTGGATTGCCTGGTAGCCGAAATGCCAGGGGTCACGTTCAGGAAACCATGTGAGTTTAATGCGTTCGATTCTCCAATGACCGAGAAATGGAATCATAAAAGGAATTGTAGCCAGTCCACCTATAAAAGTAGTGGCAATAATAGTAAGATTAGTTCCGCTGATAAAAAACATAGCAAGGACTACCGGAATAAAGATTAAAGCGGTACCGAGATCGGGTTGTAAAAAGATTAAAGCGAGCGGAATGATTAGTAGAATAAAAGACATGAGATAATATCTGATATCGTATCTGTGCTCTTCGAAGTCAGCGAGAAAGCGGCCGAAGATTAGAATCACTGCAATTTTAGCGAATTCGGAAGGTTGGATACCTAATCCGCCGAAACCAAGCCAACTTTTAGCGCCGTTTCTTTCTTTACCAATAATCAGTACGAGCAAAAGGCTTGCAATCGCCAAAGAGAAAATAACAGCCGCATAACTTTTATATTCTTGTAATCTGATAAACGCGAGAGAAAAAGCAAGGAATAAGCCGATAATAACCCACATCAGCTGCCGGGGCATATAATTTCTATTATGACCGATTGACGCGCTGTAAACAAACATAAGTCCTATAACAAGGAGAGCGAAGGTGGTAAGCCACAAAGGGAAGCAAATTTTATAATGCGGCCTGTTCAGTTTCATTTTACAAATTTTTCAATATATTTAGCAATAACATCCACTTCGATATTAATTTTATCACCTATAGATATGGAGCGTAAATTAGTTATATCACGTGTGTGTGGAATAATATGAGAAACTATCTCGCCGGTTTTTCCCGTTACGGTAAGACTAATGCCGTTAAGAGTTACAAAACCTTTGCTTACTATATATTTATTCAAGTCGATTGGACATGAAACTTGTAAAACCCAGTCATTGCCGGCACGCCGCCATGATCTTACAATTCCCGTTCCGTCAATGTGCCCTTGAACATAATGACCGCCGAGACGAGTCAGAGGCGTTGCCGCGCGTTCGAGATTAACTTCAGTTCCCGGCCGGTAAGAGCTAATGCGGGTAAGGTTAATAGTTTCCTGTTGAACATCGACTTCAAATGAATTAGAGTCGAATTTAACTACAGTAAGGCAAACGCCATCGATAGAAATGCTATCACCGATTTTGATATCTATGAGGATGATTTTAGCATTTATAGACAGCCGAGAAGCCGGATACGATGTGATCAAGGATTTAACAATACCGATTTCTTCTATAATGCCAGTAAACATAATATCATTTATTTTGGACGAAATACAAAGCGGAGTGTATTATTTTGTTGTTATTGCCGCTGATTTGTTTGAATTTTCATCATTTAATTTTGCAAAAGGAAGATGTAGAAAATAACAAAGGATTTTCGTAATTGTGTCTTTCATTTCGGGTCTTGGAACAACCATGTCAATTAAGCCGTGTTCGAGAAGAAATTCAGCGGTTTGAAATCCTTTCGGTAAGTCCTGTTTGATAGTTTGTTTAATCACTCTGGGGCCGGCAAAACAGATAAGTGATTTTGGTTCTGCAATTATTATATCTCCGAGAGAAGCAAAACTTGCTGTAGTACCGCCAGTAGTAGGATTAGTGAGTAGAGAAATAAAAGGCAGTTTTGCCAGTTTTAATTTATACAAAGCCGCACTGGTTTTTGCCATTTGCATTAGTCCGATAATAGCTTCCTGCATACGAACTCCTCCTGACGCGCTTGAAATAATGACCGGCAATTTTCTATCAACAGCGATTTCTATCAGGCGGGTGATTTTTTCGCCGACAACGGAGCCCATGGTCCCTCCGATATATGAAAAATCCATTACGCCGATGGCGATTGGAATGTTATTCATTTTAGCTGTGCCTGTAACCACAGCTTCGATTTCACCTGATTTTTTACCGTGTTTAGCTTGTCTTTCCGGATAAGCGATAGAATCGACAAATTTCAATGGGTCGCCCGGAGTCATATTTTTATCTTGTTCAAGGAAAGAATTTTCATCGCAGAGCAGAGCGATTCGTTCTCTTGCGCTAAAAATATAATGGTACCCGCACTTGGGGCAAAGTTTATTTGCCTCATTTAGAGTTTTAGAGTAAATGATTTCTCCGCAGTTCTGACATTTCACCCATAAGCCGTCAGGGATTGCGGATTTTTTTTTGCGAAGTCTGGATAATAGTGACATAAAATTATTCCGTTATAGTTGAAATGCTTTTGCATAGCAGAAAAACGCTAAGTGCCGAAGGCCGGAATCGAACCGGCACGGGCAATGAAGCCCATTGGATTTTAAGTCCAAGGCGTCTACCAATTCCGCCACTTCGGCATTAGCGATATAAACTGCAAAAGATTGGAGGCGGCGACCGGATTTGAACCGGTGAATAATGGTTTTGCAAACCATCGCCTTAGGCCAACTTGGCTACACCGCCTTTTAGTGGGCCGAATATTATATCAAAGGTTTTAATTTGAGTCAACCGGTAAATTATTCTGTTCGGCGAATAAATCGTTTGATTCAGTTAATCAGTTATAAATATTTAATAGTCGATTAATTATTTAGGGTGTAGCTCTTTATGCTCTTTATATTTATATCTACATTTTTTAGTTGTTCTAAAAAAATTTGTGCCAAGGTAGTTTCCAATAAGAACATTACAATTTACATTTGCTGATTTGTAAATGTTATTAGCAAAACCTCTAACATATATCGAACTTTTTGAGTTCAAAAGAACTTTCATTGTCCATGGTTTGCCAATAGTGTATTTTTTACCGGTCGCGTTTTGAATCCAATGAGAACCGTTATCAGTAAACACAGCCTCATCGTTAAGATAAACTCTTACAAGTTCATTTGTTGGCAGTTCAGAAGGCAGGTTGTTTTGAGTAACTTTAAGAATATATTTTCCTGAACTTTTCTTTTGTTTGAACTTCAACGGGCGAATGTTCATATCCTGATAATTGCTTTGCTGAAGATAAATTGCCTCATCAGAAGTTGTGTTTGCGGTTAGTAGTTTTTCATCAAGGTATTCAATATCTTCAAAGCGCCATTTTTCGATTTCAACCCAACATTTTGCTGAACCTGTATGAGCTCTTGCAATTATAGTAAAAGTACCAATGTCGAGTAATTCGCGTGCGATAACCTGTTCAACATTTGTTTCTCCGTAAGAAACAGTAGCCCAGATAGGATTATCAAGTTCATATCCCGAGATTCCCCAATCGGGATTTTGCTGACCGTAAAAACAGTCGAGAGGAGCGATTCGATTAACAGAATCAGCATCTTTAGGATTTCTTAGAATAAGATCCATATCGTTTACCACAGGGTCGCCCAGCCAGTACAATTTTACGATATATCCGAAACTATTTTCGCCTGCTGCAAATGATGTTTTTACTGAAAGCAGCATAACAAAAATAAGGATAAAAGTAAGAGTAAAGATTTTCATAATATTATTCCTCGTTGAATTTGGAGTTTATAAGTTGTTCGATTTTATCAAGTAATTCTTCACTGTCAGGTCCTACAGCTCTGAACTGGAGTTTGGTTCCCTGGCCTGCGGCGAGCATCATCACACCCATAATAGATTTTGCATTAACTTCATCCTGTCCATCATGTGATACAAATAAATCTGCTTCGAACTGATTAGCGATTTGCACCAGCATAGAGGAAGGCCGGGCATGAATGCCTAATTTATTAATAACAGTTATTTCGCGAATAATTTCTTTATTGTTCACAATATGAGTCAGTTAGCTTTATTTTTCATTTTCATTGAAGCAATTAATTGTTCATTGAATTTTCTTGCAACATTGAAACCTAATTTTTTTAACTTTTCATTTTGAGCTGCTGTTTCTATTAACAGAGCCACATCCCGTCCCGGCTTAACCGGAATAAGAACATTTGGTGTTTTTACGCCCACGAGTTCAATAAATTCATTATCGATTCCGAGGCGTTCATAATTTCTATTTTCCTGCCATTCTTCAAGAGTAACGACAAAATCAATATGTTTCCACATTCTTACCGATTTAACCCCATATAAAGATTGGACATTAATAATCCCGATTCCTCTGATTTCCATATGATGGCCGAGAGTGGGATTTGAATGGCCGGTTACAAAAATTCCTTCGGCAAGTTTAAGCGTAATGACATCATCACCGACGAGAATATGACCGCGCTCGACCAGACTTAATGCGCATTCGCTTTTTCCCACGTTGGCTTTTCCCATTATAAGAACGCCCATGCCATATACTTCCATGAGGACGCCGTGAACTTTGGCCGAGGGAGCAAATTGTTCTTCCAGCCATGCGGAAGTTTTATTTACGACTTTCATTGTAACGCCCGGTGCTCTGATAATAGGTACATTATATTTATTACTTAAAGCGACAGTTTCAGGTAGAGGAATGAAGTTTCTTGCCACTATGAACGCGGGAATTCGCATTTGCATTAACTGGCTGAGCCGTTCGTAATGTTCGGACGATGAAATATTCTTCAAATAATCCATTTCCACAAGGCCGAGCACCTGTAGTCTGTGTTTTGCAAAATGTTTGTAATAACCGCTAAGGGCCAATCCGGGCCGATTGACTTCGGCGGCGGTAATTGGTCTGTCAAGGCCTTTAAAACCGGAAATGACTTTAAATTTCATTTCTTTGCCCAGACTATCTATAAGTTCACGAACAGTAACCGATGTTTTTTTGCTTTTCATATAAATGTTGACTATTCTTTAGAGGCCTGATGAGCGGTTTTATGATGGTCAGAAATCTTATCTTTCAGTTTTCGTGTTTGAGAAGCGATTTTATCTTCTAACTCATCAATAACAACGCGTAAATTTTTGTCTCTCGCCGTCGCAGTAATTGTATTATGAGTTTTAAAATTAACAATTGCTGTTCCTTCGTATTCAGACGCATCAAGAGCTATATTTACTTTTGCACTGATCACTGGACCCGGG